>CAOKHR010000247.1 GCA_948468325.1 uncultured Lachnospiraceae bacterium
CATTGCAATCTTGAATGTCATCGCATCTTCAAATTTCCGAATATCAAGTCCGATTGCTTTTTCCAAACGCTCCAGACGATATACCAGTGTATTTCTATGTACAAATAACTGTCGCGCCGTCTCAGATATATTCAGATTATTTTCAAAAAACTTCTGAATCGTTACCATATTTTCTTCTGAAAAAACATCCGGTATTTCTTTTCCGAATATTTCACGGATAAACATCTGGCAGAGACTCATCGGTATCTGGTAAATCAGACGGCCGATACCAAGTCTGCTGTAAGAAAACGTTTCCTCCTCTGCATAAAAAATCTTGCCTACTTCAATTGCCATCTTCGCTTCCTGATAGGATCTGGTAATATCCTGTAAATTTATGACACGGTTGCCATAGCCCACGCGGACACGCACCATAGCCTCACTGTGCAGATTATCCACCATCATTCTGGCAATACGTCCAAGCTCTTCGCAATCATCCATTTCCCGCACATCTTTTACAACAATAATACTCTGCTCATCCACTTCTGTAACAAAATCTCTGGAGGAACCGCCAAACATGCTTTTTACCATTTCTACAATAGAAGTATCTTTCTTTCCCTCTACTTCTATGACATACACCACACGTTCCACCTGTTCGATATGAAATTTCCTTGCTTTATTGTACATATCTACAACCAGCATATTCCCCAATAAAATATTCTGCATAAAATTATTACGGTCAAACTGTTCATGATATGCTTCTACAAGATGCCTCAGCTGGCATACTGCCAGTTTTCCAACCATATACGCCTCTTCTGTAGAAGATTTTACAAGCAGAACATACGCCACCTCTCCGTCAACAATTACTTTAAAAAGGTGTGAGCCGGAAAAAGACTGGCTTTCCGCCATAGAACCGGAAAAATCTGCCACCACACTTTCAAAATCTTCCTGCTGCTTAAACGTCGCTGTCAGCATTTTTCCTTCTACACTGTAAACAGCCATCTCAATTCTGGTAATATCCCTTATTTCTTCTAATGTTGACTGAATTCTATGGTTTGACAGCAAATAAATCCCTCCTTATCGCCACAAAAAGCCGGGCGTTTATACGCCCAGCTTTTCTATGTCTTATATACAAATCCTTAATTTGTAATTGTCAATTCTGTCTCTTTGTCAAATACATGAATCTTGTTCGGATTCATTGCTAATTTAACATGATCGCCAAAACGGGCTTTCGTAGAAGAATCAACTTTTGCACACATATTCACACCGGCAATATTGAAATATAAGATTACTTCTGAACCCAAAAGTTCATATCCTGTTACATCAGCTTCCACTATGCTGTCTTTGTAGTCTTCCAGATTTCTTAAGGAATCTGACATATCATCCGGACGAATTCCCAGCAATACCTCTTTGCCATTGTAACCGCCGTCTGCAAGCTTTCTGGATTTCTCCGGAGATAAGCTTACTTTGAATTTGTCAAATGACAATACAGCTGCTCCGCCTTCAATCTTACATTTTGCGTCAATAAAGTTCATCTGCGGAGATCCGATAAATCCTGCTACGAATAAATTGTTCGGCTCATTATAAAGTTTAATCGGAGAATCCACCTGCATAATAACGCCGTCTTTTAAAACAACGATTCTGGTACCAAGAGTCATAGCCTCTGTCTGGTCATGTGTTACGTAGATGATTGTAGCTCCTAATCTCTGATGCAGAGCAGAAATCTCAGCACGCATCTGCACTCTCAGCTTCGCATCCAGATTGGAAAGCGGTTCGTCCATCAGGAATACTTTTGGATTACGTACAATTGCACGTCCCATGGCAACACGCTGTCTCTGTCCGCCGGATAAAGCTTTCGGCTTACGGTCTAATAATTTATCGAGGTCAAGAATCTTAGCAGCCTCTTCTACTTTCTTTTTGATTTCATCTTTCGGAACTTTTCTTAATTTTAATCCGAATGCCATATTATCAAAGACAGTCATATGAGGATATAATGCGTAGTTCTGGAATACCATTGCAATATCACGGTCTTTTGGTTCAACATCATTTACAACTCTTCCATCAATGGAAAATTCGCCGGAAGAAATGTCCTCCAGACCTGCAATCATTCGAAGCGTTGTAGACTTTCCACATCCTGAAGGCCCTACGAAAATGATAAACTCTTTGTCCTCTACCTCAAGGTTGAAATCTTTTACTGCTTCAAATCCATTCGGATAAACTTTGCAAATATGTTTTAACGATAAACTTGCCATTACTATAACCCTCCTAAATATTTGTTCTTTTATTACTTTTCATATCTTAACATTTTTTTAATATTTTCGCTACCCAAGAACTAAACAAAAATAACTACATATTCTTGTTGTTTCAACGAATTTACCCATCAAAACAGGATTATTTCATCATTATGACGAAATAATCCTGTTTTCCTGTACAAACTAACGAATTGTTTGTCTGTTTTTATCTTCCATCGTTCAGACGAAGATGCATTGGCAGTCCGTCTACAACAATCGGTGCAAATTCGCCCTGAATCAGCGGACGTGCATACCGGATAAATTCTTCTGTCACGCCATTGCCCTTTTCGTTGATCCACTCTCTCGGAACCATTTTCTCAACATTGGCAATCTTATGAATGTCATAAATATCTGTAGCAACACGATAAGGATAATCCGATACACGCTCGATTACCGGCATCTTTCCTGTCTCGCCTTCATCTGCTGCTTTTACTGCGGCAGCGCCTGCCATAAATGCTTCGTTAATATCTGTAAGAGAAGCCGTATGGGAAGCACATCTCTGCAGTGTACTGAACTCAATTGCACGGGTCTTGCATCCGACTTCACTTCCAACCAGATTTGCAAGATAAGTAGCGGAACCAGCCAGCTGCTTATGTCCAAATGCATCTACATAATCCGATCCGCCGCCAAGCTCACTGATGTATGTGCCGTCTGCCGTACGGATTCCTTCAGAAATCGCTACGAATACGGTGCTCTTTGTCTTCATAATCTCTTTGATTTCTTCTACAAATGCTTTTGTATCAAAAGCAACTTCCGGCAGATAAATCAAATCCACGCCTTCACAGTCCTCAGTCTTTGCAAGCGCTGCAGCTCCTGTCAGCCAGCCTGCGTTACGTCCCATAATCTCAATAATTGTAACGATTGGTGTATTTGCAAAACCTCTTCCGTCACAGATAACTTCTTTTATGGAAGTTGCAATATATTTTGCTGCGCTTCCGAATCCCGGCGTATGATCCGTAATCGGCAGATCATTGTCAATCGTCTTCGGTACACCCATAAATCTCTGGGATTTGCCGTTTGCGGCAGCATAATCGGAAAGCTGCTTGATCGTATCCATAGAATCATTACCGCCGATATAAAGCAATACTTCAATCTCCAGCTTCTCTAAAATTGCAAAGATCTTTTCATATAATTCTTCGTTGCCCTCATGCGGCGGCAGTTTGTATCTGCAGGTACCAAGATAAGATGCAGGTGTATGCTTTAAAATCTCTACATCCAGATCACTTTTTAAGTGCTCGGATAAATCCACATACTTCTCATTCAATAATCCTTCAATTCCGTAACGCATACCATATACTTTACCTGCCCCACAGGCAACAGCTGTCTTATACACGCCTGCCAGACTGGAATTGATAACAGCTGTCGGTCCGCCGGATTGTCCTACGATAACATTTCCTTTCATTTCATTTCCTCCATTACTATTTTTTTACTGTAGCGGTTTGATTATAGCACAGCCTGTCCGAAAAAACCAGATACTATGTAATTTTTTTCATGTCAGCTTACCTCTTCTTTACATGGGTTTTAAATTTTTATTGAGCCTGTCTGTGATCCATGCGATTCTCTTTTCGCGTCCCGCATCTGTCTTTGCGTCAAAATACGCCCGTGTATAAGTTTTCTTTACTGATAAAGACATATTCTCAAAATTACTGCGGGCCGGTTCGCATCCCTCCAGCAGCGCAGATAAACAGGCAATTTGTTCTTCTGTAATTTCCATGGATTTTGGAGCGTACCACTGTCCGTTTTTTTTGGCTTCCTCTATTTTCTTTCTGCCAATATCTGTCATAAGCCCCCGTT
>CAOKHR010000248.1 GCA_948468325.1 uncultured Lachnospiraceae bacterium
GTGGTTGATACATTACCTGTCAAAAAGTCGAGGTAATTACTGACGAATATACTAGCTGGCGGTATTGCTGGACATAGCAATAAGGGTGGAAATATTTCGGGAGAGAATTTTGCAGATGAAATCCAAGCTGCTGGAAACGAATTGATAGCAATCATTCAGCAAGATCCTTTAGTTGCGTTCAGTATTGAATGAATCAGGCATTTTGTGGTGAATGAAAATCCTAATCCCCCAGCTATGCTGGGGAGAATGGAGTAAGCAGGGGAGTTAAGGATAATAAAAGAAAGCCTCCTATGTTAGAATGAGAAAGGTATCGCAAGTCAATCTCAAAACAAAGGAGGCGGTCCGTATGGACAATCAAAGTTTATCACACGTACGCTGGAAATGCCAGTATCACATAGTATTTATCCCAAAGTATCGTAAGAAAGTATTGTATGGGAAATTAAGAAATGATGTAAGGGAAATCATCTCAATATTGTGCAAATATAAGGATGTAGAGATCATAGATGGAACAGTATGCGGGGATCACATACATTTAAGTGTGGCATACCGCCCAAACTGAGCAAATCAAGTTTTATGGGCTATCTGAAAGGGAAAAGCACGCTGATGATTTATGACAGGCATCCAGAACTGCAAAGTAAATGGGATAAGTCATTCTGGGCGATAGGATATTATGTATCAACAATCGGTAATATAACAGAAGAAGCAATTAAAAATTATATCCAAGAGCAGTCAGAAGAGTCAGGGAAAGAAGAAAACAGGAGTACCTCTTTATAGAGTACCAGCAGCAATGCTTGCGATACCCGCCTTTCAGGCGAGTACGCAAACAGCCCTTATTAGGGCTAATAATAAATCACCACTTGAAGTGGTGGTTGCTAACTTTAATAAAAAACTTGCATTCTGAAAATAATTGTGCTATAACTTTCTCATAATAAAGAAGTAAAGCGATGAAAGAGACTCCTGTATTCAGAGGCCGACAGGAATATGGCGTCACCGACTGAGAGCGCCGTTTGGAAGAGGATACAGCGGGAACACTCCGGAGCAGACCGGTTGAACACGGGATGGACGCATCTTAAGTAGGCCGGTACGTTGTACGCGTTAAGTACGAAGAGTGGGAAAATCAGAGTTGCTTTTGATTTTCCAATGCGGGTGGTACCGCGGATAATTTTTCTGTAATGATTATTCGCCCCGGAATACGTGAAACAGTATTCCGGGGTTTTTTATATGGAAAATGCTGTTTTACGTAAGTTTTTCAGATGCAGAAAGGAGAATTTTTATGAGCAGCATTTACAGAGACGTAACATTAAACCAGATCGGCGGGGAAGACATCGGAAAAGAGATAAGAATTGCCGGATGGGTAGAAAACATCAGGGATCATGGCGGGGTTTCATTTCTTGATGTAAGAGATATGTATGCGGTTATGCAGGTTGTTATCCGGGAAGCCGGGCTGTTAAAAGGAATCCGGAAGGAACAGGCCATTTCCGTTTTGGGCCTGATTGAAAAAAGAGATGAAGAAACTTATAATCCGAAAATCCCTACGGGAACAATTGAACTGAATGCGCGGGAAATCAATCTGCTGGGCGATGTGTACCAGAATCTTCCATTCGAAATTCAGACCAGCAGGGAAGTGCGGGAGGACATCCGTTTAAAATACCGTTATCTGGATTTGCGGAATAAAAAGGTAAAAGATAATATCATATTCCGTTCCAAAGTCATTTCCTATCTCAGGGAAAAAATGACGGAAATGGGATTTTTGGAAATTCAGACGCCGATTCTTAGCGCGTCTTCTCCGGAAGGAGCCAGAGATTATATTGTACCGTCCAGAAAATTCAAAGGTAAATTTTATGCACTGCCACAGGCGCCGCAGCAGTATAAACAGCTTTTGATGGTGTCCGGTTTTGATAAATATTTTCAGATTGCGCCGTGCTTTCGCGATGAAGATGCAAGGGCAGACCGTTCGCCGGGAGAATTTTACCAGCTGGATTTTGAAATGAGTTTTGCAGCACAGGAAGATGTGTTTGCAGTCGGAGAGGAAATTCTGACTGCTGTTTTTTCAAAATTTGCGCCGGAAGGATATGAAGTGACAAAGGCGCCTTATCCGGTTATCAGCTACAAACAGGCAATGTTAGAATTTGGAACAGATAAGCCGGATCTTAGAAATCCTTTAAGGATTATTGATTTGACGGATTTTTTCCAGAAGTGTACGTTTCAGCCGTTTATCGGCAGGACTGTCCGTGCGGTCTGTGTGCATGCGGAAATGTCCAAAGGATTTCATGAAAAGCTTTTAAAGTTTGCCCTGGGAATCGGCATGGGCGGACTGGGCTATCTGGAAGTAATGGAAGACGGTTCGTACAAAGGCCCGATTGATAAATTTATTCCGGAAGAACTGAAAAAAGAACTGGCTGAGCTTGCAGGGCTTCATGCAAAAGATACGATTTTCTTTATCGCGGATAAGGAACCGCGGGCGGCATATTATGCGGGCATGATCCGGACAGAGCTTGGTGAAAAACTGGATTTACTGGAGAAAAATGCATACCGGTTCTGCTATGTCAATGATTTTCCGATGTTCGAAAAAGATCCGGAGACAAAAAAAATCGGATTTACCCACAATCCGTTCTCTATGCCCCAGGGAGGCCTAGAGGCTTTAAATACAAAAGATCCTCTGGATATTTTGGCTTATCAGTATGACATTGTCTGCAACGGAGTGGAATTGTCCTCCGGTGCAGTCCGAAATCACGATTTGCAGATTATGGTAAAAGCATTTGAGGTTGCAGGTTATGACGAAGAAGTACTGAAAGAAAAGTTCGGCGCATTGTACCATGCATTCCAGTACGGAGCGCCGCCCCATGCAGGCATGGCTCCCGGTATCGACCGCATGATTATGCTGCTTTTAGGAGAAGAAAATATTCGTGAAGTCATTGCCTATCCGATGAACGGCAATGCGGAGGATCTGATGTGCGGCGCACCGGGTACCGTAACGGAGCAGCAGCTTCGTGAAGTACACATAAAAGTGCGGGATTAGGAGGATGTGATGGCTAATATAATTTCAGATGAAACAATTGAATATGTTGGGATTTTAGCGAAGCTTGAGCTTTCGGAAGAAGAAAAAGAACGCGCCAAAAAAGATATGGGAGAAATGCTGGATTATATTGATAAATTAAATGAGCTCGACACATCAGCGGTGGAGCCGATGTCCCATATTTTTCCAGTCAGCAATGTATTTCGGGAGGATACCGTGACAAACAAAGACGGCAGCAAAGAGACTCTGGCTAATGCGCCGGAAGAAAAAGACGGTGGATTTTTGGTGCCGAAAACAATCGGATAGGAGGAGCGGGATGAGACTTACAAGTTTAACGGCCGTAGAACTGGGCAGAAAAATACAGGCAAAAGAAATATCTGCAGTCGAAGCGGCAGAGGCAGCACTGGCATCTGTGAAGGAAAAAGAACCGTCCGTAGGCAGTTTTGTGACGGTAGATGAGGAGTATGCCTTAAGACGTGCCAGAGAAGTGCAAAAAGCCATAGAGGAAGGAAAACTGACGGGGCCTTTGGCGGGAGTTCCCGTAGCAGTCAAAGACAATATCTGCATAAAAGGAATGAAAACTACCTGCAGTTCAAAAATTCTTGCGGATTTTATTCCTACGTATACGGCGGAGGCAGTTGTCAATTTAGAAAATGCCGGGGCAGTTGTGCTTGGCAAGACAAATATGGATGAGTTTGCAATGGGCAGCACAACAGAAACGTCTTATTTTGGCCCGACAAAAAATCCGTGGAACAAAAACCATGTACCCGGCGGTTCCTCCGGCGGTTCCTGCGCCGCAGTTGCAGCAGAAGAATGTTTTCTGGCGCTCGGTTCGGATACCGGCGGTTCCATTCGCCAGCCAAGCTCTTACTGCGGTGTGACGGGAATGAAACCGACTTACGGAACGGTATCCCGTTACGGGCTGATTGCGTACGGCTCTTCTTTAGACCAGATTGGGCCGATTGCAAAGGATGTTACAGACTGCGCCGCACTTTTGGAGGTAATTGCTTCTTACGACAAAAAAGATTCT
>CAOKHR010000249.1 GCA_948468325.1 uncultured Lachnospiraceae bacterium
TGTACCAGCTCTCCGGAAGGAGAATTTTCCGGCGCATTGCTGCTGTTTAAAACAATTCCATATATACGGGTGTTTTTTTCATCTTCCTCAAATGTACCGTTCAGCGTTCCTTTTGCTTTAATTTCGTTTTGAAACGTTTTCCATTCACCGCTGTTGCGATACCAGGTAAGCGTTGATTCAGCCGCTAAATATGCCGTCCTGGCATTTTCTTCATTTTTACGAAATTCTGCCAGTTTTATGTAACGCATTGCAGCAGGAATTGCGACCGCCAGTAAAATTCCAAGAATTGCCAGCACGACCATAATTTCTGCCAGAGTAAACCCCTTTTTCCAAAATTTCTCCATTATGACTTTCACTCCCTCATGCAATTACTTTCTACAAAAAATCATTCTCTGCACCTTTTGGATTAAACCCTAAAGGGCATTCCAGGATGACACACCCTCCGGGTGGTCATTTAAAGTATACGCAAAGGATGACGCCGTCTGGCGGGTAATCTTTCCCTCCCGGACAAGCTGCATAATTGCCTCATCCATTGTAACCATGCCCATCCTGCGGCCTGTCTGCATAACGTTGGCAAGCTGATGGGTTTTGCCCTCCCGTATCAGGTTGCGGACCGCCATATTCGCATGCAGAATTTCAAACGCTGCCACACGCCCTGAATTGTCTGCAAGCGGCAAAAGCTGCTGGGAAATAACCGCCTCAAGCACATTTGCCAGCTGTACGCGTATTTGCTGCTGCTGATGCGGCGGGAACACGTCGATAATCCGGTCTACCGTACTCGCAGCGCCGCTCGTATGCAGTGTAGATAACACAAGATGCCCTGTTTCGGCTGCGGTAATGGCCACATGAATCGTCTCATAATCGCGCATCTCACCGACAAAAATCACATCCGGATCTTCGCGCAGCGCCGCCCGCAGGGCATTTGCATAGCTCAATGTATCTGTTCCCAATTCACGCTGGTTCACCATGGATTTTTTGTGCCCGTGGACATATTCAATCGGATCTTCCAGTGTAATAATATGGGCATCCCTGCTGTCATTAATCTTATCTATAATAGAGGCAAGCGTTGTCGATTTTCCGCTTCCTGTCGGCCCTGTTACAAGCACAAGCCCCCTTTTTTTCTGATACAAATCCACTATAGAATCGGGCAGGCGAAGTTCTTCCGGTTTGGGAATATCTTTTGGTATCAGACGGAATGCACAAACTGCCTCTGTGCGGCTTTTATATACATTAACGCGGTACCGCCCCTGCCCTTTCACAGAAAAGGACATATCATATTCTCCCAGCTCTTCAAAGCGGCTGCGCTGCTTTTCTGTCATAATTTCTTCCAATACGGCTCCCATATTTTCAGAGGACAGTTTCTCATAAGGCAAATCGGTAAGACTTCCGTTTACCCTCATTCTGGGCGGAAGTCCAACGGCCAGATGCACATCGCTGGCTTTTGCCGCTTCCGCTTTTGACAATATCTCATCTATGTAAATCATTTCTTCTCTCCTTTTAAGTATTTTCTTACACATTTAATCATAACATTTTATTTTGCCCGAAATGCGGATTTTGCGCCAACGGTTCATATATAGCGCGAACGACCGATAACAGATTACATACTAACACGGTTAAGAGGTACCCGGAAAGGAACGGCACGGTACCATCACGTCCAATATAAAACTTCCTTTTTCCGTATAACAGAAGCTCTCTCCGTCCAGACGTTCCGCGGCCTCTTTTACCGTGGCAAGGCCAAATCCGTGATCCCGTCCTTTCTTATCTGACGCCGGTATTGTCCCATGCTCCACATACAAGCCGTCCCTGCACTTATTTTTTATCCGAATCAGAAGATAATTTCTGTTATACTTTATCTGTACAAAAATCTCCCGTTCTTCTTTCTTCAGTTCCCTTAAGGCATCGCAGGCATTTTCCAGCCCGTTGGAAAGAATCTGGCACAATTCCATATAAGGCAGCTCTTCTTCTCCGACCTGAATATCATTTCTAAATTCAACTCCCATTTCTTCCAGTTTCCCTGCGTAATGTACGAACACCGCATTAATATAGGGATTTGCGCAAAACTGCCCCGGCATAATATTCATTTCTTCCTCCACGCCTTTTAAGTATGTCATCGCCTCCTGCGTCTTTCCGTTTATCAGCAGACCGGAAAGCGTGGCTATATAGCCTTTCATATCATGTTTCATCTTCCGGATGCGCTGCTGGTTTTCCAGCTGTGCCTTCAGCATATGCTTCTGCTCTGTCAGAATTCTCTCACTTTGTTTTCTCTGGTAAAGTAAAAACTGACGGTAAAGCGATGCAAATATGGTGCAGTAATTAAACACCATAAGAATCAGGATCAGTACACAGAGCAATGTGTCCTCCGGACGGTTTATGATATTCACAGGGAATTGCACCGTAACCACCAAAATGACGTAATACAGAATTGCCATTCCCGCAAAAACAACCCAGCCCTTTTCCACCACATCCTGCAGTTTCAGATAAGGTTTCCTTAAATACCTCCATGCCAGATATTCAACCAGCGGGAAAGCAATGATCCGGCTTATAAACAGCAATATATGCTTTCCTCCGCCAAAATAAAAATCCAGCAGGTTTGTGACCGCCATAATCCACAGGCAGGTCGTGTCCGCTATGCAGAACGAAAGCAGGAACTTAAATCTCTTATCCGCACTCAGCACATAAAAAAGGACAAAACTGGGTATGGAACAGGTAAACAAAAACACTTTAGACAGTGCCTCAATACCAAACACAATCAGCCCGCCCCCGTTTGCCGCCATCAAAATTCCCATACCGATACCTGCCACAGCTACCGTCTTTTTTCTGGTAAACCGCGACCGGAACAGCATAAGGAAAAGAAATATTACATGGAACATTGCCCAAAAAATAGATATATCACGAAGTATTGTCATATCATCAATCCATCCCCTCAAACAGCATCTTCTGGTACCTCTTCTTTACCTCTGCATAGTACCGTCTGGACACCGGAATCCACTCACCGGCAACATTCAGTTCCGAACCTCCCATGCTCTCTACATGGTATATATTAACAATAAAGCTCTGATGGCAGCGCAGGAAAGTATCTCCGCATATCTGCTGTTCCAGGTCGTTTAACTTCCCCGTACTTTCCTGTATCCTCCCGTCCGTGCAATAAATGGAAAGCACATGCCCCCTGCTGCTGATATAACGGATTTTCCCATAGGGAATCGCTCCGGTTTTGCCCCACCATGAATAAATAAAGTTTTTCTCTTTGCTGCCAAAACGCCCGGCAAGGTTCTTTTGCACTTTCTGAAGGAGTTTCTCTACGCTTTCCCTCTGCACAGGCTTTATCAGATACTGAACCGCATAGAGGTCATATGCCTCTCTGTAAAAGTCATCGCTGGTGGAAACAAAACATATAACTGCTTCTTCCTGTAACCTGTACAGCTTTTCTGCCAGCTCAATCCCGCTCATGGATTCTTCTATGAAAATATCCAAAAAGTACAAATCGTACTGTTTATTTTTCTCTTCTGCTTCTGCCAATAGACTTCCCGCATCGGAGTAGATACTTACCTCGTGTCCTCCTAAATATTTTTTCAGGGACAGAGCGTCTTCCATACAATCGTCACAGACTGCTATCCGCACAGGTATTCCTCCTTAACAAATTTTATATCCGGACTGCTCTGGTATCTTCCGACTGTATACCGACACCTTACAGAACTGTGTCATATTGGAATGCTCATTAGGTATACATTTTGAGGCCACTCTGCAGGAGCATGTTATACTGGAATGCCCTTTAAGGTATACATTTATTACAAAAGCGATCCTGATATGAATAGATATAATATATTATAGCAAATCTTCTGTAAGCCAACTGTGTTAATTTTGTTCCAAATCACGTTAATTTTGCTGAATTTCTTTCTTGGCAAAACAAAACATCCCTTTCTCCTGTAATCTTATACAGGAAAGGGATGCTTTTATTTCGTTATGATATTATAATTGCACTTTTATCGGTTTTTTATACCCTGTAAAGGGCATATCTACGCAGATTCACACCTGTTTAACAATTCTT
>CAOKHR010000250.1 GCA_948468325.1 uncultured Lachnospiraceae bacterium
TTTTTGGATTCATCCAGCGCCTGGCTGTCTGTATTCGTTCCCGGTGTGACAATGCGTATTACTTCACGCTTTACAATTCCTTTTGCCGTTTTGGGATCTTCCGTCTGTTCGCAGATGGCTACTTTATACCCCATTTTGACAAGTTTATTCAAATATCCTTCCGCTGCATGATAAGGAACGCCGCACATAGGCGCGCGCTCTTTTGTCCCGCAGTTTTTTCCGGTCAGCGTAAGCTCTAACTCTTTCGATACCTGTTTTGCATCTTCAAAAAACATTTCGTAGAAATCTCCAAGACGGTAAAAAAGGATATAGTCCTGATATTGTTCTTTGATTTCCAGATACTGCTGCATCATTGGTGTATATTCGTTCAAGTTTTCTCTTCCTTTCCTTAACAGTACGGCATATAAACAGACGCAACCGCTTCCGCTGTTTTGATGCCGTCCATAGCTGCTGACATAATCCCGCCGGCATATCCGGCGCCTTCACCGCAGGGATACAGTCCTCTTTTTGCACTTTGAAATTCAAAATCCCGATGAATCCTGACAGGGGAAGAGGTTCTGCTCTCTACTCCGGAAAGAATGGCTCCGTCATCGTCAAACCCCGGTATCTTTTTTGCAAAAGATTCCATTCCACAAAGAAAGGATTCATAAATATCTTTGTCAAATAAATTGTGCAGCGGAGAAAGTTTTGTATTTCCGCAGGTTACGGATGGAAATGTGCCGTAGGACGTACTTTGTCTTCTGCGTTTAAAATCACCGTAAAGCTGCTGCGGAATCGCTCCGTTTCCAAGCAGATAAGCGTTTTCTTCTAATTGCCGCTGAAATGCAACTCCGCCAAGGGGACCCTGTTCCGAAAAATCATCCGGCGTTACGGAGACAATAATTGCACTGTTGGCATTTGCACTGTCTCTTTTATAATTACTCATGCCGTTGACAGCCAGACGGTTTTCTTCCGAAGACGCATTCACGACATATCCGCCGGGGCACATGCAGAAAGAATATACGCCTCTGTTGTTTGTGCCTTTTGCCGTTACTTTATAGTCGGCAGGAGGAAGTCTGTCTGCTGCCGACCCATACTGGCTGCGGTTTATCATTTCCTGCGGGTGCTCAATGCGAAGCCCGACAGCAAACGATTTTGCTTCCATGGGAACGCCCCGGTTAAGAAGCATTTGAAATGTATCTCTGGCGCTGTGGCCGATGGCAAGGACTAAAACTTCCGTATCAATCCATGTGTTATGATTGATTTCTGCGGCTGTTATTTTTTCACTGCATATTTTTATATCTGTCAGAGTGCTTTCGAACAGAAACGTTCCTCCTGCCGACAGGATTGTTTCCCGCATGGACGGAATTACTTTTGCCAGTATATCTGTTCCGATATGCGGTTTGGCATCAAAGCAGATTTCTTTTGGCGCACCGTGCTCCGTAAAGATTTCAAGTACTTTCCGATTCCTTCCTTTCGTATCTTTGACTAAAGTATTTAACTTGCCGTCAGAAAATGTTCCGGCGCCTCCTTCCCCAAACTGTACGTTAGAATCGGGGTGCAGAGGTTTTCCTTTCCAGAACGCTTCCACGTCTGCTTTCCGCTTCTCTACCGTTTTTCCCCGTTCTATGACAATCGGCGCATATCCGGACAATGCCAGCATATAGGCACAGAATAATCCGGCAGGCCCGCTTCCTGCAATAACGGGCCGGCGGCTTAATTTCCGGCTGCCGGAAGGCAAAAATTCATAAGGCTTTTTTTCGAGATAGCAAATGTCATTCCGATGCAGCTTTTTAAGCACTTTTTTCTCATGTTCCGCTGCTGCTTCTATCGTATATACATACTGAATATCCTGTTTTTTCCTTGCGTCTATAGACTGTCTGACAATCTGGTAATCAAAAAGCTGCTCTTTCTTAATCTTTAATAATTTTATGACTTTTTCTTCTAAATCTTCCTTCGTATGCGTAATCGGAAGTTTTAACTGATGAATCTGTATCATTTCGGATGTTCCTTTTTTATTTTTATTCTGCCGCGTGCATACCGGCAACATAACCGGAAGACCATGCCCACTGCAGATTATAGCCGCCGCACATACCGTCAATATCAATCACTTCTCCGGCGAAATAAAGGCCGGATACCAAACGCGACTCCAGTGTCTTAGGATTTATTTCTGCTGTGTTTACTCCTCCTGCGGTTACCTGTGCTTTCTCAAAGCCTCCGGTATCCGTCAAATCAATCACCACATGTTTCAAATATCCGGCAAATGACTTGATTTGATCTGCGGAAATCCTTTTCGCCGTTTCCTTGAGGGGAATTTTATTTTCTTTTAAAAACAGGGGAATTAATTTTTTCGGAAAAAATCCAATCAGCGCCTCTTCCGCTGTCTTTTGGTTCCCCTCCAGAAATCTTTCCGTTAATTCCTGCATCAATTCTTCCGGTGAAAAATATGGCACAAAATCCAGTACGGCCTGCACATGTTTTCCTTTTTTTAATGCCGCGGAAGCATATCTGCTGACCTGAAAAGCCGGAATTCCGGAAATACCGTCTTTTGTGAGCTGCACTTCACCTCTGTCTTCGCTGACAAATGTCTTGTCTATGTATAACTGAATCAGAATATCTGAACGAATTCCTGCAATTGATTTAAAGAAAGACTGTTTTGCCTTCATTTGCACAAGCGCAGGCACAATATCTATGAATGTATGGCCCAGTTTTTCAATATGTGGATATGCGCTTCCGTCGCTGCCTGACCTGGGAAATGCCCTGCCTCCACAGGCAAAAATGCATTTGTCAGCCGTAAACGTTCCCTGCGATGTCTTTACGGTAAAGCCGGATTTCGTTTTATGGACGGAAGTGACAAAACAGTCTGTCCGTATTTGAATGCCAAGCCGCAAAAGCTCCATGCGCAGTACATCCAGTACAGAAGAAGCCTGTCCGCTTGCCGGATAAAAATAGCCGTCCCGCTCTTTCGGAACAATGCCAAGCTTCCGGAAAAAGGCGAGGGTCTCTTCAAAGCCAAACTGACGGAAAACGGGCAATACAAATGCAGGGTTTTCGCCTCTGTAACAGCGTAAGCCCTGCCTGCGGTTTGTATAATTACATTTTCCATTTCCTGTTGACAAAATCTTTTTGCCGACTCTGTCCATATGTTCAATTATGACCACTTCTGCTCCCAAACGGGCTGAGGATATGGCAGCCACCATTCCGGAAGCACCGCCGCCAATTATGATAACTCTATTCAATCCGACACCTTTTTCAATACAAAATTAATCTACGTCAGATATTTTAGCATAAGAAAAATAAAGATTCAACAGCCAATTACAGCAGCATGTCAGCTGCTGTAATTTTCCAGGAATCCGAACAGCGTTTCTTCATCTTTGATGCAATACCCTTTGCGTATTTTCTGCCGCAGAGAATCTTCCAGATCCGAATAGCGTATATCGGTATATTCATAGACCGTTTCGTTGTCCGAAAAATATACGGTTAAATAATCTTCCTCTTCTACAATGATAAATTTATAATCTATCACCTGACTGGCCGGAACGGTTTTTTGTTCCGGTATTTCGGATTCTGTCTCTTCCATAATCTGTTCTGTTTCTGCTACCTCGACCGGCTCATCTGTATATTTAAAATTTTTGATTTGTGATCATTTAGCTTTCCAGAGCCATCTATGTGACCACTGGATTGCAGGCCCTCTGCTGAAGCCTGGTGGGGTCACCAGTGTGTACAGCTGAAGGCAGTGAATCCTCTCCTTGAATCTATGTGTAGGAGATAGTTCACAAGTGAGGTGGGGCCGTCTGAGGTCTTCCTCCATCCTTGCAGGCTTCTGTAGCCACAGTGGGTTTGTGATTACAGAGGCTTGCTCAGAACATGGCCTTTTGCAATGCTTCTCCATACCGTTTGGCCCTTTCCTGCTTTTTAGCCCTCTACTGTAGTGTTCTCTGAGCCTTAGCAGGGATGGTGTCAATGTCATTGTCTTAGTTACTTTTTTGTTGCTGTGATAAAACACTATAACCAAGGCAACTTGTTATAGAAAGCATTTAATTTGGGACTTAGAGTTCTGGAGGT
>CAOKHR010000251.1 GCA_948468325.1 uncultured Lachnospiraceae bacterium
TCTTCCGCGGCAATGTTATCCAGTCTTGTGTCAAAAGGATACATTTTTCTTCTGATTAAAATAATTTACAGAGTCATCGGTTTTGATATTTTTATAAACAGCCGGATTATCAATGTTTTATTTGTATTCGGCCTGGCCGGAATGATTATGGGTTCTACCAGTGCAATCCGTGAAAATGATATTAGGAGAATGATTTCTTATTCTTCGGTTGCGCAGATTGGCTATATTTATATGGGATTCGGTCTGGGGACTTCCGTTGGTATGGCAGCGTCTGTTTTCCATATTTTATCGCATGCCGCGACAAAATCACTGCTGTTTGTATCCGGTGTGGGATTAACGGATGTTTCCGGCGACCACAAAGAGTTTATTGAACTGACGGGAGCCGGATACCGCAATGTCTGCGCCGGAATTGCCTTTACGGCAGGCTCCCTTTCTATGGTAGGAATACCGCTGTTTTCCGGATTTATCAGCAAGCTGCTGTTTTCACAGGCTGCGGTGCAGAGCAATATGAAGATGCTTCCGGCATTGATTGTACTGGCAGTCAGTACGGTATTGAATGCAATTTATTTTATGAAGACCGTAATTCGTATCTATACGCCTGTTGAGAGCAAATACGAATCGGTTTCCATAAAGAAAAATCCGTTGTATGCATTTACTCTGCTGTGTTTTATTCTGTTAAATGTAGCGCTTGGCATGTGTTCGCAGCCGATTACAGACTGGATTTCACAAGGGTTATCCGTTTTTGCGTAAAATGCATAAATGGATGGCGCAAAAGATGCCGGGAGGGTATTAGGAGGAAAGAAAAATGGAGTATATGTTGCTGCTGCCGGTATTTTTTCCGATATTAGCGGGAATTGTACTGCTGCTTCAAAAAGAATATAAAAAAAGAGATACAATGCTTGTTTATGTGGGCGCCGCGCTTATTTTAACGGCTGTCCTGGCGCTGTATGCCATTTTTGGGATAAAAGAAGATGTGACATTATTTTATCTGACGAAAACGCTTCCTGTTTATTTCAAACTGGATATGCTGGGGCGTTATTTTTCCCTGACACTTACAATCGTGTGGGTTTTAGCCGGGTTTTTCTCTTTTGAATATATGAAACATGAGAAGAACGAGAAACGTTATTTCGGTTTTTATCTGATTGTATTTGGTGTGCTTTTGGGACTGGACTTTGCAGGGAATCTGATTACAATGTATCTTTTTTATGAGTTTATGACATTAACATCTATGCCGTTTGTACTGCATACACAGACAAAAGAATCCATTATGGCGGCGCTGCGCTATCTGTTCTTTTCTTTTGCAGGAGCTTATATGGCATTGTTTGGCGTATATTTTATCAGCCGTTACGGGACAACGCTTACATTTACGCCGGGAGGCGTTATAGGTGCTTCCGTATTGCAGGAACACAGTACGCTGTTTCTCGTGGTGACGTTCTTTATGTTAATCGGCTTCGGAGTAAAAGCGGGTATGTTTCCGCTGCATGCGTGGCTTCCCACTGCGCATCCGGTTGCGCCGGGACCGGCGTCTGCCGTTTTATCGGGTATCATTGTAAAAGGCGGCGTACTGGCGGTTATCCGTGTCGTATATCAGCTGATTGGGGTTGATTTCCTGCGCGGCACCTGGGTGCAGACCGTTTGGATTACGCTGACGCTGGTGACGGTATTTATGGGTTCGCTGCTGGCATTTCGCGAGCCTGTATTGAAAAAAAGGCTGGCATATTCTACAGTCAGCCAGCTGTCCTATATTTTGTTCGGATTATCTGTGATGCAGCCGGAAGCCATGTCCGGTGCGCTTTTGCATGTGGCGGCGCATGCCTTTATAAAAGTTGCGCTGTTCTTATGCGCATCGGCAATTATTTATCAGACGGGTGCAAAACGTGTGGAAGAGCTTCGTGGAATCGGAAAGGGAATGCCGGTAACATTGTGGTGTTATACGATTGTTTCCCTGGGATTAATCGGCATCCCTCCGGCAAGCGGTTTTGTCAGTAAATGGCACCTTGCCGCCGGAGCACTGGATTCAGGTATCGCCGTATTTTCCTGGCTTGGGCCGGTTGTGCTTTTAATAAGCGCGCTGCTTACGGCCGGGTATCTGCTTCCTGTAACGATGCAGGGATTTTTTCCCGGAGAGGGATATGATGCGTCCCGGTTTGAAAAAAAAGAGCCGTCTTATCTGATGTTAGTTCCGCTGCTGGTCTTTGCAGCATTGACAATCGTAATCGGACTTATGCCAAATACGCTTACGCGCGTGTTTGATGCATTTGCCGCGCAAGTGATGTAAGGAGGGGAATCTATGAATGGAATATGTCTGTTTTTGGCTGTACTGATTCCCTGTATCGGCGGAGCGCTGGTTCCGCTGATTCCATGGAAAAAGCGGAGCCATATGATGGTTTATCTGGAAAGCCTTGTTATTTTAAATTCTGTTTTAGTCTGGATGATGATTTTCAATCGTCCGCAGGGAGTTTTTACGCTGGTGAATTTTACGGGAAATCTGACGATTGCTTTTCAGCTTGACGGTTTGGGAACAATATTTGCCGGTCTGGTGTCTTTTTTGTGGCCGCTTGCAACACTATATGCATTTGAATATATGACGAAAGAAAGAAATGAAAAGTCGTTCTTTTTATTCTATACGATTACTTACGGTGTGACGCTTGGAATTTCTCTGGCGGATAATTTTCTGACGATGTACTGCTTCTATGAGCTTTTAACGCTGGTTACGCTGCCGCTCGTTATGCATACGATGACAAGAGAAGCGATTTTAGCAAGCCGGAAATATCTGTATTATTCGATTGGCGGCGCAGCGTTTGCATTTATCGGAATGATTTTTGTAATTACTTACGGGGAAAGCTCGGATTTTATATTAGGCGGTGTTCTGAATGCGGCAAAGCTTGCAGAGGGAAAAAATATTTTTCTTCTGATTTATGTTTTCAGCTTTTTCGGATTTGGCGTAAAAGCAGCAGTCTGCCCCTTTAATTCCTGGCTCCCCCAGGCAGGCGTGGCTCCTACGCCGGTAACGGCGCTTCTGCATGCCGTTGCAGTCGTAAAGTCCGGTGCATTTGCAATTATGCGTCTGACATTTTACTGTTTCGGAGTCGATTTTCTGCGCGGCACCTGGGCGCAGTATCTGCTGATGGCGGTTGTTATGTTTACGATTGTCTACGGGTGCAGCATGGCGGTAAAAGAAACACATTTAAAGCGGCGGCTTGCCTATTCGACAATCAGCAACCTTTCTTATATTTTGTTCGGCGTGCTGGTTATGACGCCGCTTGGTCTTGCAGGCGCTTTAAGCCATATGGTATTTCATGCATTTATGAAAATCTGTTCCTTTTTCTGTGCAGGAGCGGTTATGCATCAGACCGAACGGCACTATATTCACCAGCTGGACGGGTTTGCCAGAAAGATGCCGAAAGTTTTTGCTGTTTTTACCGTATCGGCTTTGGCACTGATGGGCGTGCCGGGTCTCTGCGGATTTATCAGCAAATGGAATCTTGCTTCCGCAGCTATTGAGAGCGGAAATGTTTTAGCGTATTTTGGGATAGGCACACTTCTGATTTCGGCGCTTTTGACGGCAATTTATATGTTAAGCATTGTAGTGCGGGCTTATTTTCCGAAAGCAGATTTTGACTATAATACAATTTCTGATGTTAAAGATCCAAACTGGATGATGTTGGTTCCGTTATTTATCTTTGCTACGGCCATTGTAGGGTTCGGCCTTTGTTCGGCGCCGTTTACCGATCTTTTCTTATCGGTGGCCAGGGGTAATTTTTAGGGAGGAGCATATATGGAAGCATTATTTTTAGTACTGATTCTTTTGCCGCTTTTTGGCGCATTTGGAGCGTTTTTTGCGGATAAAATTGCGGGCGGGCATAATGTCAGGGATATGCTTGTGCTTGTTACGGGAGTGGCAGAATTTATATGTATGGCCGTCTTTGCATTTCAGGGAAGGGGAGCAGAGCTTTATGTACCGGAAATCTGCGGTATGGGACTTCATTTTACACTGGACGGATTTCGGAGTGTATACGGCCTT
>CAOKHR010000252.1 GCA_948468325.1 uncultured Lachnospiraceae bacterium
AACTGAAAACCCTGGTCTGGAGATACTTTATCAGCTATTGGAACAACAGGAGGATTAAAATTGAAAAATGCCCATAATCTCCCCTTAAATGGATTATGGGCATTTTAAAAACTGCTCTTTTGATTATTTTTATATTTATTGGAAATGTTTTTCCTGCGTTCTTTACTTGGCCGTTCTCTTTTGGGCACAACATAGCGTTCCATTTCTGCCTGCAGTTCGTTCAGTTTCCGGATGCGCTTCTTCTCTTCCTGTTCCAGAAGGAGCTTCAGCATAGCCTCTTTGAAAAGACCGGCTGCTATATTTTCATTCGTATGCATGGGATATTTATTTCCATTTTTCCGACCCAATGCTGCAGTCTCCCCGTCTGCGCTGTTCCGGATGTCCTGGACCATGTTATACACTAAAACCTGTGCCCAAAAATCCTGGTACACATACACGGACGCTTTCCCTGTCACGCTCTCAAATTTCATTTTATTTTTTAAGGTATGGTATTTCTTTTCAATTTCCCATCTCTGGTAATATAAACCCGCTAATTCTTCTGCTGCAACCCTATCCGGAAGATCTGCCATCAACGCAAGTTCATTTCCGGAAGGAAGCGCTGATCTTGAGATCCTTACCCGCGTTTCCCCTTTCTTTTTCATATGCACATACCGCTCTGGGTGTTTTTTGCGTATCTTTTGCAGACGCGAAGAAGAATACTTTAAAATGACATTGCCATCTGCTGACTGCATCTGTTTACGCTCTGCCTTATAATCATTGGACGAAAGACGCATTAAATAATGAATCCCCTCCGTCTCCAGAAAATCAATAAATTCTAATGTTTTAAATTCCGTTTTGCCAGTTCATTTTCACTGACAGAAATATGTTCTATTTCAATGTCCAGATAAAAGTGATTCAAAATATCATACATTCCGCTTGCCAGCGCCCGTACCTGGCCCGTTTTGGAATGCTGGCTGCCGCTGTTTCCAAACGTTTTCCTGTTTTCTTTTGAATTCGGAACTTCTGCCTTGGTTCCGTCAATTGCGACCAACAGATACCCGTTCCATAGTCTGGGTTCATCAGAATGATAAAAATCCATAAGATATTTGCAATTCAGATAAGGAAAATTTTGGGATTTAACCGTTTTCTCTCTTGTAGATAACCCTGTACAGACAACTGCATAGACAATTCTCCTTTATCTTTGAAATAGTTTCTAAGTTCCAATGTTGTAGTAAGTCCTTTTTTAGAAAGACGGCATAGCAGTATGCCTTTTAAAGGCATTTTCCGCTTTCTTGAAAAAGTATTGTTTCCATTCGTTCTTGCATAATTCGCAAGTTTTGAATCACATAATGATTCGGAAAACATTTGAAATCTTTTTTCATAAGATTTGTCCATATGCACCACTGCCTGTATTTTAAGATAAAAAAGGAACCTGCTGACAGATCCCTTTCAATTTTTCCTTAAGTTTATGATGTTGGGCATGACAACTGGGATATAATTACGCCTGTTTTTAAATTCTCTGCGGATGTCAGAACAGCTTTTTACACGACCAATGCCATAGAGAGCCTGAATTCCAACAAGCAGCGGAGCGTGTTTCCGAGCTCGCAAGCTCTTATGAAGGCGCTGTATCTCTCCACATACGAAGTAATCAAAAAATGGACTGTGCCGATCTGCAACTGGGGGAAAATCCGGGGCGAATTGGTTATCATGTATCTTGACAGAATGACGGATTAACAGTATTCCATTTTTGTACAGGGGATTTATATGCTCTAAAACCAAGCCGGGAACATAAAAAATATTGACATATGTTTCCGGCTTGATAATATTATATTTGTCCGATGAGTTACGAAAACTCTGGACTGTCAAATCTAAATTATCATAGAAGTTCTGAATTTACAGAAATAATTTCAAGGGCTCACGGCGGTCTTAATCGACCGCCGAAAAAATTAAATTAATTTACACACTTTACTTGACAAACCCTAAAAACTATATGCTGGTGATTTAAATTTGCCTTCTATTAAGATAGATTCTGGCATATGTTTTACAAAAGTCATCCTTTTTCCTGTTGGCGGACCCAATCTATAAGTTATCTTCTTTTCTATGTTTTTATAGAATCCATTATATTTGGAATATTCAGGAATTTTGCAACACTGATTTTCAATTCTTTCAAGATTTAATTTTTCTTCGTTATCAAACAAATTGTTGAGAATATATGTTTGCTCTTCATACCAATAGATTCTATTAATATTGTGAATCTCTTCTCGCAGTTTTTTTCTTCAAAATATGTTTCCTCATAGGGAATATACAATTCATCAATCTTAGAAAATTTATAAATCTTGGCCAATTTATTTTCCGAAATGCTAATATCATTGATATAACGTATGAGAAAAATCCTATGATATATTCCTGGCAAACAAAAAATTTCATATAATACATCAGAAGTAAAAAAATCAGCCATACATTTCGCTAATTCAAATTCTCTCTCAGAATTTGAAAATGAATCATTTGGATCTGAATTCGCTAAAATGCCAGCAGCAGCTATAATTTTAGAATAGAGTAAATCTGTCTCTTCTTTAAACAGATAAAGTGAAAATAATCTTTCAAAAGAATCTAATGCAGCCTCCTCATATTTTGTCCAATAATCCGGATGGTTTATTTCATCTGAAAATATGTAATCTAAAGTTCCGATGCAGAAAGTATAGTATTGCTTTAAGCAGTCATCTGTTTTTTGATTTCCCTGCAGAATATAAGAGAAGCTGCGTTTTCTTTCGAGCAATACTATTTATGAAGCTTCTTTACTTTTACTTTCTTAGTTTTGCTCCATTTGCTATAAGTTGCCATGCCTTTTGTAAAGGAGCGTATCTGAATGCTGTAGGTTCCTTTTTTGCGTATACTTACGGAATCGTATGGTTTTACCGGTTTTTTCCTTGTCAGTGTCGTCCAATTGCCTTTTCCGTTTTTATAACGGATCTGGTATCCTACAGCGCCTTTAGGCAGAGTATATTTAATCCGAATGCGATTATACTGTCCTTTTTTAAGCTTCTGCATGAATTTAACAGTAATCTTCGGCGCTTTTCCTTTGATAACTTCTTTTGTATTTGCATTCGGATTTTGTGTATTTCCCGGTGTCAGTGAATTTACAGGATTTTGTGTTGTATCTTTATCGGTGTCTTTATCAGTATCCGGACTTTTTGGGCTTGAAGTTACACAGTCTGTTTTTCGCAGTACTGAGGATGCGGAAAGGCTGACATGCACAACCGGACGAACACCTTTATTTGAATCAACCGGGATGCCGTTTGAGTCCTTAATACTGCCGTTGCTTTCAACTGCCATAGCATTTGTCTGGGAATTTCCCGGTGTGCGCAGCCAGTATCCGGTATCATTTACATCGTTAAAAGCAAGTTTTGTCATCGTTTTGGCAAAATCCGTCTTTTGCGCACGTCTGGTTACGTTTTCACTGCCGGTATCTGCATCAAAACCATACGCTGTATTTTTAATATCCGAACAGGAGAGAATATACAATTTGTCCTGTGTCTCAGGGCCGCCTTCAGTGCCTGTTTCCGGATTGTTATCAGGTTTGACTGTAACAATTTTTATGGCATTCATTTCTTCTGCGTTAAATGCGCTATTGTAAAAACGGGAATTTAACCATTCGCGCAGGAAACTGGCCTGCCAGTCAGACTCATTTCTATTGTTATACGGATCGTCATAGGTCAGCCAGTCCAGACACTGATCTGCCATCAGAAAAACTTCATCGTCACTGACGGAAAGCACGCGCCATTTAATCGGTGTCGTATCATCGTCATCATTCGCTGCACCATCGCCATTAGTATCTTTCTGCCAGTATCTTCCAAACTCCACACAGTCCCATGTTGTGACGCCGTTTACTGTGGACGGATTATTAAGAGTGATTTTCGTTTCATCTGCCCCGAAAACTGTAACCGGATGTACCGGTACGGCGGATACAGCCAGCGCAGCACTTAACAGCAGTACTGTCCATGCATTCTTTTTTTTCATCATAGATGTCCTCCCTTTTAAACA
>CAOKHR010000253.1 GCA_948468325.1 uncultured Lachnospiraceae bacterium
AGAATCATAACGTTGGTGATCATGCGGACGGATATTATATTGGAAATAATAAGGATCTTCCATGTAACGGAAGTGTAGGAACCGGAACCGGATATGTGACGGTGGACGGAAAACGGCGCCTTGCCCTGACAGATGATTATACAAAAGTCCTGACAGAACCGACAGATAGTGATACAGAGACATACCCTTATTACGTGGGAGATTTTAAAAACGGATATGCGCCTGTATTAAGAAGAGAAGATCATACGCCAACCAAATATGGTGTAGACGAATGGTATAATCTTTATACGGTAAATGATAAAGGGGAATATGTGGATAATCTGACGCAGCATCAGGTAATATCTCCGGAAGTTAATACGGATGATACCTGGGAAATACAGCAGAACGTATATTATGAAGGCTCCGAACTGCATATATATTGTGTTGCCCATATCTGGATGGTGACTTCAAAGGATCATGGCAGAACGTGGACAAACCCAGTGGATATTGGCGATCAGGTGAAGAGGCATGAGAATGAACATGCCATCCTCGTTTCACCCGGCCAGGGGATTGTCACCAGCGATGGAACAATCGTATTTGGAGTGTATGATAACAGCGGACTTATTGCAGGAGAAGAGGAAAATGCCAGCATTGTCTATTCCAACGACCGTGGAAAAACCTGGAAACGGACAGAGGATGTACCGGATATGTGGTCTTCCGAAAATGAAATTGTAGAGATTGAGGACGGAAAAGGTACATTGCGGATATTTTTCCGTAACGGCTATGGTAAAATATGCTACGCGGATGCAAAGAAAGACGATAAGGGTGAGTATCATTTTGAGAACAGTGTAATTACAGATGTTTCCGTTGGTTCCGGCTGTAATCTCTCTGCAATTTCCTATTCTAAAAAAATTAACGGAAAACAGGCAATTATGGTAGCGTGTCCAAGCAGCGGACGTTCTAACGGGAAAATACATGTTTTTCTGGTAAATGAGGACGAAGAACATACTATGGAACTGCAGAATGCGTTCTCTCTCGGCGGAGGCGGATACTCATACTCCTGTTTGACGGAACAGATAGACGGTTCCCTTGCGCTTCTGTGGGAAAAAGGCAATCAGGGAGGCATCTTTTTCAATACATATGATATACGCGAGGTTGTTCCAAATACGGTAATAGAAGGCATTTCGGTTCAGGTGGAACTAGCGGAGGGAGAAGAGTATACAATACCGGGCGGCGAAGATATTGACATTACTGCCCAGCCGGATGCTTCCTGTGCAAAGGTTGCTGCCGGCGAGAAAACCTTTTTCGAGTTATACGACCACAGCGGAACGGGAAGCGCTTCTAATCTGAACAGTTTTTTGGCAGAATCCAACAGAGACCTGAAGCTTTCGGACGCGGAATTTACTTTTACTTCTTCCGGAGATTACTGGAAGATAAAGAGTACGAAAAGCAATGCATATCTGACGAATTCAAATGCCGAAACATATTTTAGTGCGGATGCCGTAGATATGAAAGTTGTTCCGGCGGATAACAGGGATACTTTCTATATTAGCCAATCCGATGATAAAAGATATGTTATATTCTATCCGGCAGAAATGAATTTTAACGGAAATTCAGGCTTTGGGACAGGCGGTACAGATTATGAGCTGACGCTTTTTGAAAAGAAGGCAGAGATTTCAGACGATGATGTGATTCCGGGATACAGACAGGTATCCGGAGCATCTGCCCTTACAAGCGGCAAACGTTATCTGATTGCCCGTATCTGGGATGAGAATAATATTATGATTCTTTATCCGGTAAACGGCAAGTATAATCAGACGAAACGGTTGGATCTTTCCAGGCAGTATACATCGGACGTTATAACGATTACAGGAACAGGCGAAGGCTATACTCAGGCAGTGATCAATGGCGTGGTCTACAAAATTCATGTTACAAAAGACCGTCCACAGTTAGATGAATCCTGTTCGCACACGGAAGCAGTAATAAATCAAAGAGAAGCATCCTGTGAATCGGAGGGATATACCGGCGATAAGATTTGTACGACATGTAACGGCGTGATTCAGGAAGGAACCGTACTGCCTTCTCCCGGACATGACTGGGTGGAAGATTCCGTCAAAAAAGCCGTTACGGAAACAGAAAACGGTGAAATAACGTACCATTGTAAAAATGACGCTTCTCATACCAAAACAGAACGTATATATGTTTCTGCATATGGTGAATTTATGGAGGAATACAATTATGCAATTGATATAAAAGAAAATGAAGGATTGTATGCAGCGGAATCCCTGGAAGCGATTGAAACAATAAAAAAAATACTGGCAGGCTGCGATCAGGCTGCCGGAGGCAGAGCAAGCAGTCTGACATTATATGAGAAAACAGATAATTTAAGGGATGCATGTGCTGATCTTATGAAAAAACCAGCCGGTGTAATGAAAAAAGAGCTGCAGGATGCAATTGATGCAGCAGAAAAAGATACGCAGATGCCTGCGGGAATTTCGGAAGATATTTGGAAAGAATTTACAAATGCCCGTACAAGTGCAGCCTTGGCAATAGCGGAAGGGCAGGCTGCAGAGGACTTCTGGCCAGCGCTAAAAGCCCTGGCAGAGGCGCAGCAGAAACTGGAGACGGCAAAAGATCTTGAAATGGCAAAAAAACAGCTTTTAAATTCTTCCGGTTATACCGGCGGGGCGTTAGCGACAATGCAGACAGTTGTAGACAATCTTTTGCAGGTCTTAACGGGATCGGATACAACAATGGAAGATTTGACGCGCGTCAGTCAGACCATAGAGCAGATAATGAAAGTAGACGCTGTGCGTACACAGCTGCAGAATGAAGTTGCGGCGGCGCAAAAACAGCTTGCAAATACCGCAGGTTATACAGCGGCTTCTGTGGAGGCATTAAAATCTGCTATAGCACAGGCACAGTCAGCAATTACAAAATTAGACAGTGCAGATGCGGATGCATATCTGGCAGGACTGGATGATTCATGGAAAGAGCTTTCCGGCGCATTATCGGCAGTCAAAAGCCAGACGCTTGTAAAAGAACCAGATTCTCAGGGAACGGATCCTAAAGATACCGGTCTCAAAGACAATGATTCCTTTGCAGTAAACGGTATGAAATATCAGGTGGTAAGCGCATCAGCCAAAACAGCAAAGCTGGTAAAAGGAAAAGATACGGCAAATGTTACGGTAAATACAGTATCTTATGAGGGGAATACCTACAAAATCGTAGAGATTTCTGCCAAAGCTTTTAGCGGATGTAAGAAAAAGCTAAAGCAAGTGACGATTGGCGCCAATGTGGAAGTCATTGGAAAGAACGCATTTAAAGGATGTAAAAAGCTTGCCAAGGTGATAGTAAAAAATAAATCGAAGTTAAAGACAGTCGGCAAAGATGCATTTAAGCAGACCTCGTCTAAGATTAAAATCAGTCTGCCGAAGAATTTGAAGAAGAACAAAAAGCTGAAAAATAAGCTGAAAAGTGCAGGCATCAAAAAAATAAAGTAAGATTTCATGTGTGATTAAGGCGGTCAGAAAACAGAGAGATTCGATAAAAGGCATCATGATTGATATGGATCATGGTGCCTGTATTTATTCTTATTGAAGTAAATATACAGTTTTTTAACATGGGATTTTATATGGAGAGGAGGTTTTATATGAAAGCAGGTTTTTTAAAAAAGGGGAAGCGGGGAATAATCGTTATGACCGCAGCCGCAGTGGCTGCTTTCCTGATTGCAATATCACCGACGTCTTCTTTTGCTAAAGTTACGGATAAGCCGAAAGTGAAAAAAGCCGGCAGTATCTCTGTAACCGAAGAAAATGTGACAGAAAACCAGCCGTTTGCGCCACTTACGGCAGGGAGTAAAGCATTTCGTATTCCTGCGCTGATTACGCTAAATAACGGAGATCTTCTCGCTGCTGCAGATGCCCGTTGGGAAGCATGGGGCACGGATACGGCTGCTTCCGTATCGAGTGACGGCGGCGGATTGGATACGAAAGCGCCTTACTGGAGCAATGCCACTACGATTATTGATTCCTGTATT
>CAOKHR010000254.1 GCA_948468325.1 uncultured Lachnospiraceae bacterium
TTATACAGAGTTGTCAAGTTTTACACTTTTAGTACCTGTTCCAAATACTTTCTGGCATTCATGCTAATACAATAACGCTTTTTCCTTAGAGACATTTTTTACCCACTTCAACTTAACCACTATCCTTTTTAAAGCGGAACAACCCGGTTCTGTCCAGGATGACTGTCCAGTATTTTCCAGAAAGCCTGTTTTTCAGGAAAGCTTTTGAACGTATCAGGCACTTGACCATTTTTTGCGCAGATCTGACAGGCAGTCCGGCGGTTTCCTCGTTGAAGTTTTCATTCATCCGGCACATGCTTTCGACACCGCAGGTGTTTTTGAGCATGCCCAGCCAGACCAGATCCTGCTGGGTATATGTGGTGTAAGACTCTGGCAAAGTCAGCAATGCCTTTGTCATCAAGCTTCTTCTCGCGTATCATTTTTTTGTTACCCACTCATTTCTTTTTATGCTTTTGCCCATGCCTGGTCTCTCCTTTGCGAAAAATATTTATTCTGCAACGCTGTTCTTTACTTCCCTTTTTCTTTTAGGCATGGTTCCTGTTCTTTCCAATAAAATTTTACACTAACAGGAAATTTCTTTCCAGACAAAATCCGGTTCTGCCGATTTATCTTCCCACTGCACGCTAAAAGCAAGAATGAGATTTCCAGGCTGATACAGATAATGTCGGCCCAAACAATTTTTTCCTTCTACGTTTATAACCTTGTTCTTCCAGGTTTTTGCTGCGACAGGCGGTTCAAAACAGACTTGATCCAGCGGTTTTCTCAACCCCTCTCCCGTCATTTTAACACAGCTTTCTTTTAATGTCCAAAGCCCTAAGAAACGCCTTGTCTCTTCTTCCGTTAACATTGAATTCTTATTCCTTTCAGTATCCGTTCCTGCGAAAACATATGCCAATTCCTCTTTTCCGCAGCATTTTCGCACGGTTCTTTCATTGACTTTGCGCATCGTTTCTGCGTCTACTCCGACAGGATGGCAGGAAAGCGCCACGGCAGCCCCGCCCGCACAGTGGCTGATATTGAAATGAAGATGTTTGTTTTCTCCGTAATAAGGCTTTCCATCTGCACTCCGCATCACCTCCTCTTCCTGAAAATCTACGTGAAAGAAATCCCAAAACCCCTGTTTTAAGAGCTTTTTTGCAAGCATTTTTTCGTTCATCAAAATTTTATCCTGCAATTTGCAGTAATAGATTACTCCGTCTGCTTTTTCCATATCCAAAAACCCTCCTGACAAAACTGCATTCCTTATTAAATTTCACACCCATGCCAGTTTTTGCAGATATTTCATATTATCTGGCGTGAAATGTAACAGGCAGCCGTCCATTTAAAGTGTCTACGTTCCACTCCGGTCGGCGCAGGACAAACGTCCACTGGACGTTTTGCGCCCTGACGGCAAGGGGTCCTAAGCGCCAGCGGCACTTGTTTAGGACGGACCGAAACGGAGTGTAGAGGCTGCCTTCTCTTGTATTACATATTGGTCCATCGCCAGTCAGCGAAGTGACTGGCGTGGGTATGAAAAGTAACCATTGCTTTCTTAAATATTTGTAATTTTTTTTCAAAAACCCCTTGAAATATTTTGAAAAACTATATATAATATGCAAGATGGTTTTGACAGGCCGATATGGCTCAGTTGGTAGAGCAACGCATTCGTAATGCGTAGGTCGTCGGTTCGAGTCCGACTATCGGCTTGAGAAGTGATGTAATCCAGACGAGGATTACATCACTTTTTTCGTTATCCGGCAAAATCAAATAGTGAAAGCTGGTTGGATTCCGGCAGATCCCCCAAAACCCCCAAATCCGCCATCAAATCAATAACTGTCTTACTTACTTTCGTGCGCTGTCTGAAATCGTCTTTCGACAGGAATTTGCCGTCTTTCGCCGCCTCTTCTACCGCTTCCGCCGCTTTTTCGCCCATACCTTCAATCGTACCCAGAGAAGGCATCAGTTTTCCGTCCATAATCTGAAAACGTGATGCTTTTGCCTGATAAATATCCAGCGGGAGGAATTCAAACCCTCTGGCATACATCTCCTGCACAATTCTCATGTCACGATATGTATCCTGCTCTTTTTTGGTAAGCTTGTCTTTTCGTTTCTCGTACTCCCGCATAAAATAATGCAGCCGGTCTTCTCCCTGGCACATCAGTTCATAGCTGAATCCCGTTGCACGGATACTGAAATATGCCGCATAATAAGCCAGCGGATAAAACACTTTGCAGTAGGCAATCCGCCATGCCATCATTACATAAGCCGCAGCATGTGCCTTAGGAAACATATATTTAATCTTTTTGCAGGACCAGATATACCAGTCCGGAACTCCGTGGGCAAGCATTTCTTTTTCCCACTCCGGTTTTAGCCCTTTTCCTTTTCGTACAGATTCCATAATGGTAAAAGAAAGCTCACTGTCAAGCCCCATATGAATCAGGTAAACCATAATGTCGTCACGGGTACAAATTGCCGTAGAAATCGTTGCTTTTCCTTCTTCAATTAATGTCTGTGCATTTCCGAGCCATACATCTGTACCGTGTGATAATCCGGAAATCCGTATCAAGTCCGAAAACTCCTGTGGTTTGGCATCCATTACCATCTGCATGGCAAAATCTGTACCAAATTCCGGTATACCAAGCGCCCCTAAGGGACATCCGCCCAGATCTTCCGGTTTTACGCCAAGAGCATCCGTATTTTTAAACAATGACATAACAGACGCGTCATCCAGAGGAATTTTCTGCGGATCCAGCCCTGTCAAATCCTGCAGCATACGAATCATGGTCGGATCGTCGTGTCCGAGTATATCAAGCTTCAAAAGATTGTGGTCAATGGAATGATAATCAAAATGCGTCGTAATAATATTTGTACTCATGTCATTTGCCGGATGCTGCACCGGAGTAAAAGAGTCAATTTCCTCACCTTTCGGCAGTACAATAATACCGCCCGGATGCTGCCCTGTTGTTCTGCGTATGCCGACGCAGCCCTGCACAATCCTGCTTACCTCACAGTTCCGCTTATGCACACCGCGTTCCTCATAATAATTCTTAATGTAGCCAAATGCCGTTTTATCCGCCAGAGTTCCGATTGTTCCGGCACGATACGTCTGTCCTTTTCCAAAAATAACTTCCGTATAGGCGTGCGCTTTGCTCTGATACTCACCCGAAAAATTCAAATCAATATCCGGTTCTTTATTCCCTTTAAATCCCAAAAATGTCTCAAACGGAATATCGAATCCTTCTTTGGCCAAAGGCTTTCCACAATTCGGGCATACCCTATCTGGCATGTCGCATCCGCCTCTTCCGGAAAATGCTTTTACCTCAGGCGAATCAAAATCGCTGTAATGGCAGTTCGGACAAAGATAATGCGCCTGCAGGGGATTTACTTCTGTAATACCGGACATCGTTGCAACGAAGGAAGAGCCGACGGAACCTCTCGAACCGACCAAATATCCGTCTTCATTTGACTTCCACACCAGCCTCTGCGCAATGATATACATAACGGCATATCCGTTCGATATAATTGAATTCAGCTCTCTCTCCAGACGTTCCTCCACAATAGGCGGCAGCTTGTCGCCGTACATTTCATGCGCTTTGCTGTGACAAATATCACGGAGAAGCTGATCCGAATTATCAATGACCGGAGGACATTTATCCGGACGGACGGGTGCAATTTTTTCGCACATATCCGCTATTTTATTGGGATTGGTTATGACAATTTCTTCCGCCTTTTCACTGCCCAGATATTCAAATTCTGCCAGCATCTCTTCCGTTGTACGCAAAAATAAAGGCGCCTGGTTATCTGCATCTTTAAAACCTTTTCCCGTCATAATAATACGGCGGTAAATTTCATCTTCCGGATCCAGAAAATGCACGTCGCAGGTTGCAACGACAGGCTTTTGAAACTCCTCTCCCAGCTTTACAATTCTGCGGTTGATTTCCTGCAAATCTTCTATACTTTCTACCGGCGCTTTTTCGCTTGCAATCATAAACT
>CAOKHR010000255.1 GCA_948468325.1 uncultured Lachnospiraceae bacterium
ACAGGGCGTAGGGATTTAATACAATCTGCCTGTTTTCTTTCCGAAGCATAAAGCAGGCCTCTAAAATTCTTCCAAATGTCGATTTGGCGCTGCACTTTTCCCAAAGCGCCGCCAGTTCCTCCCGCTTTGCCATACAGGCACAGCCGGATACCGCGGAAATATTATGTGCATAATAATTCCTTCCCATATATCCCGGCGCATCATACCGTTCGCCGCGGTTGACTTCAACCGCAAGCGTTCCTGCAGAGTCCCCAATGACTATATCCGAGCTTAAAATAAAGCTCTTGCCGTCAAGTACCTGCGCCCCTGCGATTCCCACATCTTTTCTCTGTGCAAACATCAGAAGCTCTTCTAAAAAAGCAGGCGTAATGATCCCTGTCCCCGCCTCAAGCAGCAGGATATATTCCCCGCCAGTATTTTTTATCATGTCTGCAAGCTGCTCCTGTGACATAGCACAGAAAAGCTCATATTTGTTATAGGAAGCAATTTTCATAACGGAAGCGGCCGTATAAGCAGCCTGTTCCATATTATGACTGCTTCCGTCTATAATAACTGAAATTTGGGGCGTTTTTATCTCATATTTCATCCGGTAATGTGTCTTACAAATCTGTGCGCTGTGTACATCCGCCGGGTACCCCCTTCGAATTTCTGCATCTTTGACCGCCCTTCTTCCGGCTGCAATGGCATAAGATTTCGAATCTAAATTCATAGAGGTAGACATCTTATGGCACCGCCAGAAATAAAGCACACGCGGTATGTGGCAGACTTTGTCCGCCGCATCCGTCAGCCGCATAATCATATCGTGGTCCTGGCTTCCGTCATATTCCGCTTTAAAATTACCGACTTTATCTAACAGCGACTTTTTAAATACGCTTAAATGACAGATATAATTTACGCCCCTTAAATTATCCACGGAAAAATCCGGTTTGAAATGATACGTAATGATATTTTCCAGCTCCGTACCCTCAAATGTCACTTCATCCGTATAGATAAAATCTGCGTTTTCTTTTTCAATCACCTTTGCGCACTCGTACAATGCACAGGGATGCAGCATATCGTCATGATCAAAAAGCGCAAGATAATTTCCGGAAGCCATCTGAATACAGGCATTCGTGTTTTCCGCAATACCGGCATTTTTTTCCAGTCTGCGATATACGATGCGCGTATCTTTCCCGGCGTATTCTTTTACAACTTCCGCAACATTTTCAAATTCCGGATCGGAAGCATCGGCCAGACAAAGCTCCCAGTTTTGATAAGTCTGTCCCGTTACGGAAGAAATCATATCGCGCAAAAACCGCTCCGGCGTATTATAAAGAGGCACCAGCACACTAATTTTTATTTCTGCCGCAAATTCCCTCCTGCTCTGCTTTTCTTTTTCTTCTTCGGTAGGCATAATCTTCGTCAGGTATTTGCGCGCCTCTTTGCGCCTTGTATGACGGTTATTTGTTATGGCGTTTTCTGCTTTTTTATATACACCGGCAATTCCGTTCTCATGCAAAAACTTTAATCCCCGGTATCCTTTCCTCGCCGGATACAAAACAGTCCATACCGGCGTTCCCTTTAACTTCCGGATTCCTGTCCGCTCTTTCTCTTTCTCCACATCATCCGGCCCGTCGTCATGGGTATATGCCAGATATTTCGCAAAATCTCCCAAATCCGCCGTAATCTTTTCCATTTCCTGATCGATTCGTTTTTTCATCGTTTTATCTGTTATCATGAAAATCTCCTTACCGCTGCAGAAAAATATTTTTATAACTCTATTTTGAGAACATAACCTGCATCGTTTTCAAATATAACCTCAACAGCGTCATCAGCCAGCGTCTTTTCGCCGTGCTCCCGCTCAAACTGCGTACCTTTCATCATTACCGTATAATTTATATTCCAGTCATAATATGCCTGCCGCAGTTCTTCTGTTGTATGCCGCCATTCGTAGAAATCCGGAAAATCATATCCCGTCGCTCCCTCATACAAATAAGTCTGCCCATAATCGCTTCTCTCTACCATAAGCGGCACCATTTCTTCTTCGGAAAGATTGTCCTGTACATACTGGAATAAATCAAACACATATTCCGGCAGTCCCTGATGTTCTCCCGCAATAAAAGCCCAGTCAATCTGATACAGCGTAAAAAATGCCGTGCTGTGCATTGCGCCTGTAATATTTTCCGTAGAAGTAACAATTTTATATTCAATCTTACCGTAACACAATGCCGCAAATATAATAACCAGTGCGCAATAAGCGGTTAATGTCTCTTTCGCTTCCTGAAGCATCACAGAAACTGCCCGTGCCGTCAGCGCCCAGCAAAAAATCCACAGCGGGTAATATGTCTTATAATAATAATACGTAGATACATGATGCGTCAGTGTCAAAAGCAGCATAACGCCGGTAAACCCAAAAAATGCCAGAAAGAATACAACATCCGGTGTGACTTTACGCTTCTTAACCGTTGTCACAAGGACAAAAAGCACCGGGAAAAGCGTCCAGAAAAAGTCCATATACAATTCCGTATAGATTCCTCCCTGGTTTGAAAGCGCCCCTGCAATGCTTGTACCGGATGAGATAAAAAATCCGTACAGGCAGTAATACAAGCCGAGCACCGTAGGAAGTAAAAACACTTTCAGTGCCAGAAAAACATTGCGGCGGGAGAATACTTTTCCCTCCCGTTTTGCCACAATCATCAGATAAACCAGCACGGTAATAAAAGTAACGGGTGCAAACAGCATATAACTTGTCATAACGCCAAAACAGCCAAGCATCAGCATAATGACAGTAATTTTACGCTCCACCTGCGCCTCTTCATACAGGCGCATCGACATTACCAGAAAACCGACCATCATGCTTCCGACTGCCCAGTATCCAAAAGAATAATAAAAGCTCAAAAACGGATACCCCATAAAATAGAATACCATAATTACCACAGCCAGGACTTTAGAAGCTCTTGTCTTGGCAAACTGGCGGATAAGCGCTGCAAAAAACAACGTTTCTATCCAGAGGAAAAAGCAGTCGCCGAGAATATATCCTTTGTACCAGTCGGCAATACGGACAAACGGCTGAATCAGTTCAATTATCATCGCATTCTGCAAATGCAGAAAATACATCTTGGTCACAGTCTGCGAACGTACGATTTCCGTAGCTTCTTTTAAATGCAGACCGGCATCGCTGTTATAGTAGCAGTACCATAGCTGCGGCGTATAAATCTTAAGGCAGATGACAGCAACCGCCGCCGTAATCAGGCCAAGCATGATAAAATCAAACTTCTCCCAGATATACTCCTGTTTCATTCCGTCCCTGCGGATAAAAAAAGCAAACAAAATCGCAAATACCATATACACAACTGCCATGGAATACAAATTCACCGGAATTCTCACGATGCTGATTATTCCGGCAGCAATGCTGCCCATACAGATTGCTGCAAGAAAAGAAAGTACCGCCCAGGTAAATCCGTTCATCGGCTTACATGATTTGCGGAAGCGGTATAAATTTATGATACATGCGGTAAATGACACAAGGTAAAACACCGTTCCCAATATAGTTCCGTGTAACATAGTCTTCTCCTTATTTTAAGATAATCTGGTTTGGAGTAGTTGAAAAACTGTATACTGCCGCGCCGTTCTCAGCCATAAGATGCGCATTCTTTACTGCTGTATAGCGCCCGCTCACGTCCTGCATCAGCCAGTTCGGAGCGTCAAAAAATGCTGCTTTTGCTTCAACATATTTGTAAAAATTATTTTTCAGACCGCCGTTTCCATGATGTCCCATCTGTATATAGTCTGCTTTCAGTGCGTCCTGCCAGGTTTCTAAGAGATAATCACTCATTTTCTTTCCCACATCGGCGCAGAAAAGCATGGATTCTTCATTGGCAGTTATTTTAAACATCATAGAACCGTCATTTAATAAATCACCGGAAAGCTCCTGCACATAAGCATCATATGCATTTAGTATATCAAATGTAAGGCCTT
>CAOKHR010000256.1 GCA_948468325.1 uncultured Lachnospiraceae bacterium
TGGAACCCAGAAAGTGATCAAAGATCACTCTACAATCGGAATTGTCGTTACTACGGACGGTTCTTTTGGAGAATTGAAAAGGGATAATTATATATCTGCAGAGGAAAAAACCATCGGAGAATTAAAAACACTCGGAAAGCCCTTTGTCATTGTATTAAATTCTGAAAAACCTTACAGCGATGAGACGGTAAAGCTGGCGGAACAAATGACAGAAAAATATCAGATGCCGGTTATCCCCGTAAGCTGTGAGCAGCTTAGGAAAGATGATATTAACCGCATATTGGAAAGTATACTTTATGAATTTCCGATTGTAAAAATGGAATTTTATATTCCCAAATGGGCGGAAATGCTGCCGGCATCTAACCGGATGAAAGAAAATGTGATTGAAAATGCAAGAGCAATTTTAAATTCGGTAACAAAAGCAAAAGATATGAAAAATATCAAAAAGCAGGAGAATTCGGAATACATAGCGGAAATCCATTTAGATAAAGTGGATTTGGCACAGGGTCTTTTGAAAATCAAAATTGAAATGGAGGATAAATACTACTACGAAAATATCAGTGAACTGACGGGAGTGCCGATTCAGGGAGAATACCAGCTGATTTCACTGATTAAAGACCTTTCCGCACAGAAAAATGCATACGAAAAGGTTGCAGATGCAGTAAACGCCGTGCAGATGAAAGGATACGGAGTCATTCATCCGCAGTTAAACGATATTTCCCTGGATGAGCCGGAGCTTATCCGCCATGGCAATAAATATGGCGTAAAGCTGAAAGCAACGTCACCTTCCGTACATTTGATACGTGCGAATATCGAGACGGAAATTGCGCCCATTGTCGGAAGCGAGGAGCAGGCAAAAGATTTAATTGCTTATATTAAAGAAGGGCAGAATACGGAAAGCGGCATCTGGGATACAAATATTTTCGGAAAGTCAGTAGGGGAATTGATGGAAGACGGCATACGCAGCAAGATTTCCATGATGGATGATGAGTGTCAGATGAAATTGCAGGATACCATGCAGAAAATTGTCAATGACAGCAATGGAGGACTGGTTTGTATTATTATCTGAAGAAGATGTGACAGGCAGACAGGAAAAAAGCTTCTTTGATACCCATATGGGGCAAAGAAGCTTTTTTGCGGCCTGTATAAATGAAAGCAGCGAAGAAGGCTATTTCGCATCGTTTTTGTTTCCGGCGCTTTTCTTCCACAGTTCATCTGCGACGGGCTTCCAGTCCTGCGCATAACGGTCACATTTTGCACAGAGATGCTCCGCACTTTCAGGAGACTGAAGGTCTGTGGAATGGGCGCCTGTACAGCGCACCATCTCACGCAGCTTTTCCGGATTTTCCAGCATGGGGCACGGGCGCATCATATTTTCATTGAACGGCTGTCTGTCGTGGTATGCCATCATCATCGGGGAGCGCAGTGCTTCTAAAAGCGTCTTTTCCCGAATATTTGAATCGGAATAATGGACAAATACGCAAGGGTCAATATCTCCGTTGGCGTTGATATGGAGATACCGGCGGCCGCCTGCAATACATCCGTCTACATATTCGGCATCATTCTGGAAATCCATAGCGAAAAGGGGCTTTTCTGCCCGATAGCGGCGGATTCTCTCATAAGTGCCCCTGCGTTGTTCTGGTGTGGGCATTAATTGCGGGGCTGCATCATTTCCTACGGGCATATAGTGGAAATACCAGATGAAATATGCACCCATTTCAATCAGCTGGTCAAAATATTTGTCCGATGTGATGGACTCATAATTTGCACTGGTATAGCAGGAGGATATACCGTATATCAGCTTTTTGCTCCGCAGAAGATGCATTGCCTTTAAAACTTTCTGATAGACGCCGTTTCCGCGCCTTTGGTCTGTTGCGTCTTCAGAGCCTTCCAAAGAAATGGCAGGAACAAAATTACCTGCCCGCAGCATTTCATCGGCAAAAGCTTCATCAATCAATGTGGCATTGGTAAAACACAGAAATACACAGTCGGAATGTTTTTCACACAGCTTCATCAAATCATTTTTGCGTACCAATGGCTCACCGCCGGTGTATATGTATAAATATACGCCAAGCTCCTTTCCCTGGCATATGATTTGATCAATCTCATCATAAGAAAGGTTCAGCTTGTTTCCGTATTCTGCTGCCCAGCAGCCGGTGCAGTGCAGGTTGCAGGCAGACGTAGGATCTAACAGGATAGCCCACGGAATATTACAATTGTATTCTTTGCGTAAGCTTTCCTCCCTGGGCCATCCAATCAGGCCGGCATTAATGAAAAAGTTTACTGCTAAAGTTTTTGTGACATTCGGGTCAACGTCTGTGAACAGCCGCCGTACATAGTGATAATAAGGGTGCTGCGGGTCTGTAATAATCTCCCGTATTATTTTTCTCTGGGAAACGAATTCTCCGTCTGCAAACTTGTCGGCCCAATCCATGATTTTAAGCATATTCTTTTCCGGGTCTTTGTAAATGTAGCGGAACGCCTGTTCCAAACCAAATTTTTTAAGCGTTGTAGTTGCATTCATTGTTTTCCATCTCCTTATTGATTTAAAATTTTATCTTTGTGCTGATACTGTACATCTGATTGTTTCGTGTTAAAATAGACAAATAAAGTGCATATATCCAAAAATCAGACAAAAGGATATAAATTGACTGATTCAAAAATATAAAAGCAATTGAAAGGATTTAAAATGTCAGAAGTCGTGTTTGAACCTGTTTATAAAGAAATATTTCCTTTTTGGGAAAAAATATCAGCAGGGGACAGAGAGTATATTTGTCAGAATTCTTATATGATTGCCTATCCGAAAGGAAAGAATATCCATGACGGAAGCGAATGCTCCGGTGTGATTCTTGTCCGCTCCGGAAGCCTTCGGCTCTATTTAATGTCGGATGAGGGAAAAGATATTACGCTTTACCGTCTGCATAGAGGTGATTTGTGTATGCTGTCTGCTTCTTGTGTATTGGATGCTATTACATTTGACGTGTTTATAGATGCAGAAGAGGACAGTGAATGCTGTGTAATCGGCGGACCTGCTTTTGCTGCTGTTTCAGAGCGAAATCCGGATATTCGGATATTTGCACTGGAAACTGCGGTCAGCCGTTTTTCGGATGTAATGTGGGTGATGCAGCAGATTTTATTTATGAGTATGGATAAAAGGCTGGCAATTTTTCTTGCTGATGAATCGGCGCGGATTGGTGCGGATACGATTACATTGACACACGGGCAGATTGCCCGGTATATAGGTTCTGCCCGTGAGGTTGTATCCAGAATGTTAAAATATTTTGCCAGTGAAGGGATTGTAGAAGTCTCCAGAGGCGGTGTTAAAATTCTTGATAAGAAGCGTCTCCGCAAATTAGCTCTTTAACATAGCAAGAATATCTGCCTTTGGCCTTGCGCCTGCTGACTGGTTTATAACTTTTTGGTCTTTGATAACAACCAGTGTAGGAATGCTTAAGACTTTGAATTCCTGTGCCAGTTCTGGTTCGCTGTCTACATTAATTTTGCCAACCAGATACTGCGGATTTTCCTCTGCAATTTCATCCACTATGGGGGATACCATGCGGCAGGGGCCGCACCAGTCAGCGTAGAAATCCAGAAGTACGGGTTTGCTGCTGTTTTTGACAGAATTAAAATTTTCTTTGTTTACAATAAGTACAGACATAATGGTTACCTTCCTTTCGTTTACCGTTTTCGGTTATTGTTTCTGTGACGAAGTTTTGTTTTTTCTTTAGTATATAAGGGGAAATCATTTTATTCAGTGACGAAGTCACAAAAGAAGATACAGGGAATTACCGCCCCTCATCCCTGAATAGTAACAAAGGAACTGCCAAAAGGAATAAAAAAATTATAAAAAACACTTACAAAAAATTTTTTTATGTGTTAAAATCTATAACTGTAAAAAAGAAATTGTATAAAGCAGATGTAAGTCCGGCAGAAATA
>CAOKHR010000257.1 GCA_948468325.1 uncultured Lachnospiraceae bacterium
TGTAAAGGTTTTTTCGTCTTATAAAAACAGTAGTATGGCTCCAATATATTGTATATATGATTTGAATGTTAACCAGACGGCAACAGAAACCTGGGAGGCAGAGCCAAATGATGCAAAAGGTACGGCAACGGAAATTGAAGCAGGGAAGATATACAATGGTATTACAGTAAATTATAGCGATGAAGATTTTTTTAAGTTTACGACAACAGAGCATGGATATTTTCAGGTAGAATTTGCGCATAACGCGGCAGATATTTATTCGGTAAATTGCGGTTGGAGTATTCAAATACTGAATGCAGATGGAGAAGTAATTACATCCGGTACAGAAATCAAAACAAACTGGACGAGTATTATTCTTCCATATGCGGAAGCAGGCAAAGATTTTTACATACAGGCTTTTCCCTCCTATAAAAACAGTAGCATGGCTCCGATATATTGTGTCTATGATTTGAAAGTTAGTCAGATAGCAACAGAAACCTGGGAGGCAGAGCCAAATGATGTAAAGGGTGCGGCAACAGCAATTGAGACAGGAAAGACATACAATGGAATTACCGTAAATGAAATTGATGAAGATTATTTTAAATTTACTACGAGTGTTCATGGTTACTTTCAGGTACAACTTATGCAAAATAATATGGGCAGTGGTGATACAAGGTCTGGTTGGAGCGTTCAAATACTGAATGCAGAGGGAGAAGTAATTACATCCGCCATAGGAATAAAAACAAATTGGACAAGTATTATTCTTCCATATGCACAAACAGGCAGAGATTTTTATGTGAAAGTGTTCCCCTCCTATAAGAACAGTAGTATGGCTCCGATATATTGTGTTTATGATTTGAAGATTAATCAGACAGCAACGGAAGCATGGGAGGCAGAACCGAATAATACTAAAGCTGCAGCTACTGCAATCAGGACAGGAAAAACATATAATGGAATTACCGTAAATGAAATTGATGAAGATTGTTTCAAATTTACGACAGACGTTCAGGGATATTTTCAGGTGCAGCTTGCTCAAAATAATATGGGTAGTAATGATACAAAATCCGGTTGGAGTATTCGGGTATTGAATGCAGATTGGGAAGTGATTACATCCAGCACGGGAATAAAAACAAATTGGACGAGTGTTATTCTTCCATATGCACAAGCAGGCAAAGATTTTTATATACAGGTCTTCCCTTCCTATGAGAACAGTAGTATGGCGCCGCGCTATTGCATCTATGATTTAACTGTAAAACAGACGGCAACAGATGCCTGGGAGGCAGAACCAAACGGGACAACGGCAGAAGCAACATCTATCCAGTCAGGAAAAACATATAATGGCATTACTTTGTCAGGAAAAGATGATGATTATTATAAAATAAATGCAGCTTCAGCCGGAAAATTGATTGTAAGGCTGAATTCCTCTGCTGCAAACCATCCGGATAATATTCACTATGGCTGGAATCTTTATGTTTATAACAGCAAATTAGGGGAATTGTCCAGAATGGAAAAAGTAACAACGTCAAATTCCGTCAGTCTGGATGTGAAAAAGGGAACGTATTTCATTCGGGTGCTTCCTGCTTATTCATCTTCTTCGTCAGCGCCTGTATCCTGTATTTATGACATCAACGCAGCTTTTGCAAAAGCTCCGGCAAAGCCGAAAATCTCTTCCGTGAAAGCAGCGAAAAAGGCAGCAGCCGTAAAGTGGAAAAAAGTATCGAATGCAGACGGCTACTATATCTATCGCAGTACATCCAAAAAAGGCGAATATAAAAAAGTAAAGACTATAAAAAAAGCTTCTACAACTTCATGGAAAAACAAGAAGTTAAAATCCGGTACAACTTACTACTATAAAGTTGCCGCTTATAAAAAAGTAAATGGAACGGTGGTAACATCTGCCTGTTCCGCAGTAAAAAAGGCAAGGGTAAAATAAAGAAAGTGCAGCAGATTATTTATGCCGCCGCCACAGATTACATGGCGGCGGCATTATTGTAGAAACATTCAGCAAAACATTATGTTTTCTTTTTATTTCCGAAATTGGAAAATGTCCGACCCGTCTCAATATAAAGAGGCTTTTGATCATCAGGAATAGCCCGGTAAATATTTACAAGATGCTGTTCTTCTGCATTATAAGGAGATGATAAAGGCTCCTTGATTGTTGTTATTCCATAAATATAGTCTGTCGTTGTATGAAAGTAGGAAGCAAGTCGAATTACAGTTTTGGCATCAGGTTGTCGGCGGTTCTGAATATAACCATTGAGTGTTGTTGCTGAAATATTCAGTGCTTCTGCGAGTGCTTTCTGGGTAATACCTTCCTGTTCCAGAAGATTTCGCAGCTGAGCTCCAATGTCCAAAATCATCCCTCCCTCGTTCAGTGAAAGATAGTCTCATGTAAATATTTTAAAACAAAAGAATATTTCTGACTTTAAAAACACTCGAAATGCAAATAATCAATACTCAATACGTGAATAATACGCGCTGCGCGAATGAATAAACCGTAAGCGGATAATGAAGCAGCAGATAAATCAATAAACTTTCACAAACAAAAGCAAGGAAGAGTTTTACTTTTCACTGGATTTCATGTAAAATATAATTGTTTTAGTTTGCAATTGAAACATATACATCTCAACAAAAAAAGGAGATCAGACATGGAAAAATCAAAAGTATATTTTACAACCTTTAAAACAACTTTCACAGAAAATCTGCTTTCCAAACTGCGCAGATTAATGATGACTGCCGGAATTAAAGACATTGATTTTGAAGACAAATACGCTGCAATTAAAATTCATTTTGGGGAATACGGAAATCTTGCATTTCTGCGTCCAAACTATGCAAAAGTAGTAGCTGATGTCGTAAAAGAACTGGGAGGCAAACCGTTTTTGACAGACTGCAATACGCTGTATGTCGGCAGCCGCAAAAATGCGCTGGATCATCTGGATACGGCATATGCGAACGGCTTTTCCCCGATGACGACAGGATGCCAGGTAATCATTGCAGACGGTTTAAAAGGAACCGATGAGGCGCTGGTTCCCATCGACGGCGAATATGTCAAAGAAGCAAAAGTCGGACGGGCGCTTATGGATGCGGATATATTGATTTCACTGACACATTTCAAAGGACATGAGGCAACGGGATTCGGCGGCGCGATTAAGAATATCGGAATGGGCGGCGGTTCCCGTGCCGGTAAAATGGAAATGCACAGCGACAGCAAACCAAATGTGACAACGGAAAAATGTATCGGATGCGCGAGCTGTACAAAAGTCTGCGCACATACAGGTGTTACCGTAACGGACAAGAAAGCGTTTATTGATCACGACAAATGCGTAGGCTGCGGCAGATGCATCGGCGTCTGTCCAAAGGATGCGATTGAACCGATGTTTAACGCATCTACAGAACGGTTAAACTGTAAAATGGCAGAATATACAAAAGCGATCTGCAAAGACAGGCCGTGTTTCCACATTTCGCTTGTCTGCGATGTGTCGCCGAACTGTGACTGCCATGCAGAAAACGATATTCCGATTATTCCGAATGTCGGAATGTTTGCTTCCTTTGATCCGGTGGCGCTTGATGTTGCCTGTGCAGATGCCTGCAACCGTCAGCCGGTGATTGCGGGAAGCGTACTGGCAGAAAATATTGAAAAGAATCATGGCTGCAATCATGCAGACCATTTCGACATGACACATCCGGATACGGAATGGAAAAGCTGTATCGCCCACGGAGTAAAAATCGGGCTTGGCACAGACCAGTATGAGCTGATTGAAATATAATAAGCAGGTATTAAAACTTGACAACAGTGCGAAATTATTAGAAAATGACATCACATATAACAAATATCATCTGACCCGAAAGGAATATACCTGACGGCAAAGGTAAAAGGAAGAGAGACATTTTTATGAAAGACTTCAGGAACGAGGCAGTTCTTTTTCCGAAAGAGCATAAAAAAGGTCTTCTTCTTG
>CAOKHR010000258.1 GCA_948468325.1 uncultured Lachnospiraceae bacterium
ACATTGAAAAAAGCTTTATTTTTCAATGTCTGCATGACTTTGCGATTGCCCTAAAACTGTTACTCTGTACGTATACAGCGTACCGTGACACGTTTCCTGCCTCCCGGGGTACAGGTAAAGAGCGTCAGATCCCAGTCTCCCTCCTCCATTTCTTCTACCGCATTTGAACGAAGCTCTTCTGTCTCGGATACCGTGTAAAAAAATTCATTTCCGTCTGCATCAAGAAAGGTTACTTCGTCACCGGCATTTAAATCTTTCAGGCTTCCAAAATGTGCCGGATAATTATGTGCCGCAATGATCATATTATCGGCATATGCAGATCCGCTGTAGCGGCATGGCGCTGTCTTTAATTTCGCATAACTCCAGTCACTCATCACCGGCAGAGAGATCTGAAAAGAAGGAATGGTAATCATTCCGATATATTCTTCTCCCTCAATTTCCATTGTCGCCATCCTGTTTTCAGGCTCCGGAAGATTTTCTGAAGCCTCCTTTCCATCTTCTTTGGAATAGAGTTCTTCCATTTTTCCCATCACCCGCTTTGCATTTTCTGACGCACGCTTTTCCGTCCATTTATAATATCCTGCAAGACAAAGGGATGCTGCAATTAGCAGCAGTCCTCCGTAAATTAAACATTTCCTTATCATCACTCTTCACCACGCTTTTTCATCAAAAAGCCCGCTGCAAGCATTATTATTCCCATAATTGCAAGCAGCCATACAAACCACCATGCGGCTCCCGTCTGCGGAAGTCCCAAAGCATTCGGAGAAGATGCAGTCATTGCAGAATTCGACCCTGACGGATTACCGGCATTTACTGCGGTATTATTTTTCTTCGACTTTTGAGGTTTCTTATCTGATTTATCATCCTTTTCGGAATCATCTTCTGATTTTTCAGCCCAGACCGCACTAAAAATCAGATTCCCCCGGCTTCCCGCCTCAATTGTCACACTATCCGCAACCTCCCTGCCGTTTTCAAAATCTCTGATACCGGCAACTTCTCTTGTATTTACCATTTTCCATCCGGTAAAATAAAATTCTTTGCCTTTCTCGTCCTTATATGTGCCTGTCGGATTATTTAAACGTCCCGCTCCTTTTGCAGACATATATGTTGCCGGATTATTCAATGCTTCTGCCGCTTTACTCCCCATAATGTCCAGGTTCTGATACGTAATTGTATAAATTTCCGAACGGACGTAAAATACAACTGTTTCATCTTTTGTGCCCGGTGTAATAAACCTGGAAACAGCCTCGCCCGTCACTGCCCTGCTGCCGTTTTCATTTGCAATATAATATCCCATCTCAGTTAATATTGAAGTCTGTTTCTCCACAGGGCAGACCTGAAGTGATGTCTGTTCCGTTTTCTCCTCAAAATCCAAAACAACTACATTCTGATTATCCCATTCTCTATACTCTACTTTGTAGGAATAAGACCTGGGAGGCATATAATAAAATATAATCTGATTAATTTCTCCGGGCTTCAGTGTTACTGATTTGTTCTGCGCAAGCGGAACATAGTTTTTGTATCCTGCGTTTGTAGGCTCTTTGGGGCTTGCCCAGACGACAGTTCCGGGAAAGTACCTGCCGCTCAGCGTCTCCTCCTGTCTGACAGGAATATCTGTACCCTCTACCAGATAGTAAACTGTATATGAAATATTAACCTCCTGTACAGGCATCCACACTGCACTGACCCATAAATCCTGATTGACGGGCTCTTCAAACAAAAACTGCGGATAACTTCCGTCTTCTAAAACAGCATCTTCTTTATTGCCGTCTGCATCTCCTCTTGCCGTAACCACCCATCCGCTTAATATAAATGCGCTTCGGATTGGACGGGGAATTTCACCATTGTTTACAAAGGGCCGATTTCCGGGAATCCACTGCTCCGCCAGTAATTCTTTGTCAGACTGATTCACAAAAACTCCTCCGTCCCAGTCAAACGTTACTTTATACTGCGGTGATTTCCATACGGCATACAATAAAAGATTTCCCTCCAATGTAACTGTCCTGTTTCCGGCATCATCTCCCCATTCCATCTTCCGAATTCCGGACGGGCCAAGCGACCATCCTTCAAACATCCAGTCCTTTGCACTCTCCGGTGAACGTTCCGGACAAACAGGGATATCCCCGCTGATTGTCTGTACTGAATCTTCTCCTGCCCTCTTTATATCAAGGGACCACCCTCCCGGCCTGTCTGCATAATCACCGTTTGTCTTTTTATCATCCAGCTCATAAGCATATTTGCTTTTAAAAAGGTTCGTTCCATAAGGCAGCTCAAGCTGGCCTATCTCTGTTGCTGCATCTGACATATATGTAAGCGTAAATATGTCACGTGCATAATAGAAATATATATCATAAGGGTTATCCAACGTATCATATCCAAAATTAGACGATCCGCCCGATGTAATTTCTGTACTGTGATCCTGATCGGAACCGTTAACCAATGTCAGATACGGTCTTGCACTCGGATTCTGGTTTGCAACCGACTGCGCCGAAAAAGCAATCAGCTGCCTTGAAAGTGCATAGCACGTATTTCCATAAATACGGACAGCATAATAATTTTCCGCATCCTCTATTGTTCTGCCGGATGAATCGGTTCCCCTTAAATCTATATCACTTACCCGCAAAAGATCCGTAAACCCGTATTTCAGGAAAATCTCATGATCTGCAGGAACCATATAAATTGTATTGTGTATATCCGCTTCGTCTGATGCCGACATATCATTGTAAATTTTGATACTTTCACATGTACGTATTTCCGCCGGTATCAAATCCGGAATCTCATAACAATAATTATACCGATAAGCATTATTGCCGCCTGTCTGTGCCCAAAAAGCAACCAGATGGTGCACTTTTGTACTGTCGCCTGTATTTGCCACAATCGCCGGGCTCATGGTAGAATATGCCCCCGGGACATTCACATTGCCTCCCGGACTTAACGAATTGTGCAGTCCACTGGTCGTTGACCACGAAATACGCATCTTATCACCGATACTTCTTGTAGAAAGAACATATCTGCTGTCTTCTCCTGCCGGCCAGACTTCTCTGAGATCTGCACCGTATTTTCCGGATATTCTCACTGTCATCGGTACCTTTTTATTTTTTATCTCTTCTGCGCTGACATTGGTGAAATAACTGGTATCAGGATAGTCCGTACCGTTTTCAAAAGCTGTCCAGTTATTAGAATTGTAAAACCAGGATGTTTCCTGACTAATCTGCACATCATCTTCCTGCGCTCCATTTGTTTTATCATTCGGAAATTTGAAATAGTAGTTAAATTCCAATGTATATACTTTTCTTGTAAGATATACGTAAACCAGCGTACTTCTGTTTGATGCTGCAATCTCAGACTCTGTCTCAGATATTGTCCCGTCCTCATCCACTTTTTCTGCCAATATCTGGATTTCATTTAATTCATCTGTCTCATAAAATTCAGAAACCGGAACGTCTTCCGTTCTGCTTCCGGAAACTGTTACTTTTCCCAAAATATCTAAATGGTTTCTCACTTCATCGTCAAGCTTCTTTACCATCGAACCATCTGCATTAACCAAAGCATCTCCCGAACGAAACATATTCTTAATCTCAAACGACCCTGCATTACTGAAAGATGCAGAATGTCCAGGTTCCTGATGTACTATTTTTCCTTCTGCCGCACCGAAAATCTCCTGTTTTCTATTAAAATCATATGTGGATCTTGTAACTTCCACATCCTGTCCATTCAGATTTTCTGTCCAGAACACAACACGAACCGATGCCAGGGCAGGCTTCCATTTCGGATAAAGCCGGATTACCTGAACCCCTTCCGTATCCAAACTTCCTTCTATCCACACCCGATCCAAAAACTCCTGCGTCAGCTGAAAACGGTCTGTCTCTTCTGCATCCGGTGAAAATAAGTCCTGTCTGGAGCTTTCGTCTCCTCCCTCCGGTCTGTAC
>CAOKHR010000259.1 GCA_948468325.1 uncultured Lachnospiraceae bacterium
TGTGCTGCCGGCCGGTACCGCATAATAATCATACACACCCGGAAGTGTGAAATTCTGAATATCAATCGTCATTTCACGAAATCTCTGATCCTTACTTGTTACTTCCGGAAATGTCCATTTCCCCGGAAGTTCAAATCGTGCCGTAATATCCGAATTCATATCTGCATCATAAGTTTGTTCGTCAAAAAACTCGTCGTCAAATAATCCTGTAGTTTCCATTTCCTGCGTACTTTCCCTGTGCAGCGCCCCATAACCCATGGATGGCAATGGCGGAGGAGACGGTATCATTGGCGCCCCGTCAAACGAATTTCCTGCCTGAATAACTTTCCGTTTCTCTTGCTTTTCTCCCATGTACTTTAGATGTTTTGGAGTTAATCTGGGAATTTCATTATACTGTCTGGTCGTTTCACTAAACAGGCATACCGATACATTCTTCCATTCCTCGCATATATTGGCCCGCGTAATCATAGCCCGAAGACGAAAACGCAAGGGTTTTGTTTCATCATCCATATGAATTTCATAACACGGCTTCCAGCCTGCAGAGCTTTCTTCATAGATTATTTCAAACGGAATCTCGCCTTCTGTATGGGAATTTACCATGACACACACGGCTGCATGCCGTTCCTTTTTCTTCTCATCCTCAATGTCTTTCATTTTTTTGCGAATCAGTTCCGACTCTTTTTGAATTTCATGCAATTCGTCATGTATTTTCTGAATTTTCTTCGGCTGTATTTCTGTCAGGTAACCCATTGCATCTTCTATTGAAACATTTTGCAGTGCTGAAAAATTCAGCAAATCAGACAATTGTTCTTCCTGCCGAATCAAAATATTCTTTTTGTCTATGAGCCGGTTGCTCTCATCTGCAAGCGCTTCCAATTCCCTGCTGTCCTCTTTCTCTGATGCAGTTACCGTTACTTTTCCAAGTATACGAACGGAATCAACATGAGCCGTAAATTTCAGACGCATGTCGGATGATATTTTGTCACCCAGTATGTATATGAGATTTTCTCCTTCTTTTAACTGTGCAGCTGCCCGAAGTTTCAAAATCACAGAGTTTCGATAAATATCCGCATGTACCGCCTGCGGCTTTATCATCTGCTGCTGCGACACAGAAATACACTTGTCCGCCATTTTCTTTTCGGTCACAAAACCGGATAATGGTATAATAGGCGGCGGTGCGACAGGCGGCGGTGTGACAGGCGGCACAACAGGGATATATTCATCTGATTCTTCCTGGCTGTTACAAAGCGGACAGGCAGCAGGGTTCTTGTCCTTGTCATAAAAATGACCATTTTTACATCTTACTATGTTCATAATCACTCACATTCCTTTCGTTTTGCATAAGCACAAACAGCCGGTGAAACAGCAGACGTTGTGCCCGTTTTTACTTGTATTATTATACCCAAAGGGCATCCCAAAATGACAAACTCCTGCGGAGTTGTCCCATAAGGTATACCCAAAGGGCATCCCAGGATGACAAACTCCCGTGGAGTTGTCCCATAAGGTATATTTATAGAACAAATATATTATACGCCGCAATATGGCTGCTGACAATGCTCTGTCCTTTTCAATTTTGTATTATCTATGTTTAAAAACTTTATTTTTTTGAATTTTTGTGTTATAGGTAAACAAATTGTTTGAACTGTACTCAACAAATAAGTACAAACGTGTTTCTCTTCTGCTTTTAGCTTGCAGGCAATAAAAATTTCTCCGACTTCCAAAAGCAAATTCGGAGGATAATTTAAACACAGCGAAACAGCCCATCCGCACACTCTTTTTTATTGGGCAGGCCTGTCTTTCCTACGATATAAAAAGAACCGATAAACTGTGATTGTGTAATATGCTCACCTGTTTACCGGCTCTGTGCTTAAAGCGTCTGTCTTTTTGATGGCTGACACTTTTAATAACTTTCATTAATTAAAATTTTCTGCTTACATTTGGGACAATACAACACCCTCTTAACGGGAGCAATACACAGAAACAGCCCGACTGACAAATTCGGCCGTACCGTCCCCGCCTGCCCTGTCAATATTTTTCTTAAAGCGTTCATCCCCTGCATACATTTGCCCTAATCCGTTCAGGATTTCATTTGTGCATACATAGTAGTTATCTGTTATAAATTCCTGCAATGCCTGAATTTTCTTTTGTACTTCACCGGAATCAGGCGCTAAATGTTTTAATTCTCCCAATTCCGAAAACATTGTCATCAGTTCGTCTGCAATTTTGCTGTAACTGCTTTCACTTCGGGCAATATCTTTTTGTTCGTACTCCTGATATGCTTTCGTATTCCCCCATCTTTCTTTGACTTCCGCCTTATACTTTTCAATTTCGTTCTTGTCGAAAACATCAAAATTCATTGCTGCCACTCCTTTGTTTTGAATTTCACGGGCAAAGGCAATCAGTTCCCCTATGTGCTTATACTGCAATTCCAACAACCCAATCTGCCGGGCAATTACTTCTGACGGATCAAAATCAGGGCTGTCAAGAATTGTTTTGATTTCTTTTAAAGGAAACTGTAATTCCCGAAACAATAAAATATTTTGCAAACGGCTAAGCGCTGTATCGTCATACATTCGATAGCCTGCTTCGGTTACTTTCGTAGGTTTCAAAAGTCCGATTGCATCATAGTGATGCAGTGTGCGCACGCTGACACCTGTGATTTTGCTTACTTCTTTTACTGTTCGCATAATTTATCCCTCCCGTGTAATTTCATTATAATCTATCACGTTACGTCAGAGTCAATAGGCTTTCTCTATTCTAAATCATTGACAGTAAAATATACATCCGCTAAAATTATCACATATAAATATGGTTAGTATGGAGGTATCGCTATGGCTAAATACATTATGGCGCTTGATTCCGGAACGACAAGCAACCGCTGCATCCTTTTTAATGAAAAAGGGGAAATGTGCAGCGTTTCCCAAAAAGAATTTACGCAGTTTTTCCCGCAGCCGGGCTGGGTGGAGCACGATGCGGAAGAAATCTGGTCCACACAGCTGGAAGTCGCCAAAAATGCTATGGCAAATATCGGTGCTTCGGCTGCGGACATCTGCGCAATCGGCATCACAAACCAGCGGGAAACTGCCATTGTCTGGGACAGGCATACCGGCGCACCCGTCTGCCATGCCATTGTCTGGCAATGCCGCCGCACTTCCGAATACTGCGATTCCTTAAAAGCAAAAGGGCTTACCGAAACATTCCGCGAAAAAACCGGACTTGTCATCGATGCATATTTTTCGGGAACAAAAATCAAATGGATTTTAGATCATGTAGAAGGCGCACGGGAAAAAGCCGAAAACGGCGACCTGCTCTTTGGAACAGTGGAAACCTGGCTGATCTGGAAGCTGACAAACGGACAGGTACACGTCACAGACTACTCAAATGCTTCCCGGACAATGCTCTTTAACATCACGACACTTACCTGGGACGATGAAATTCTGGCAGAACTTGGCATTCCCAAATGCATGCTCCCGGCTCCGGTACCGTCCAGCCAGATTTACGGCGAAACAAATCCTCTTTACTTTGGCGCGCCCATTCCCATCGGCGGCGCAGCGGGCGACCAGCAGGCAGCGCTCTTTGGACAAACCTGCTTTTTGCCGGGAGAAGCCAAAAATACCTACGGGACAGGATGCTTTTTATTAATGAATACGGGAGAACGCCCTGTTTTTTCAAAAAACGGCTTAGTAACCACGATTGCCTGGGGACTGAACGGAACAATCAATTACGCGCTGGAAGGCTCCATCTTTGCCGCCGGAGCATCCGTCCAGTGGCTGCGCGATGAAATGAAATTTATTGATTCATCGGCAGATTCCGAATATATGGCCAGAAAAGTAAGCGACACGGGCGGCTGCTGCGTTGTTCCCGCTTTTACAGGCCTCGGCGCTCCTTACTGGGATCAATATGCGCGCGGTACCATTGTGGGGC
>CAOKHR010000260.1 GCA_948468325.1 uncultured Lachnospiraceae bacterium
GAAAATATCATTTAGAAAAAAGTGGGGAAATTGCCAACGAACACTTGACACAAACCAAAATCCCCTCCAATTTGCACCTTTCCCACACATATGCTATAATAATAACATTTAATCAACCACGAACGTTACTTTTCGCGACCCGAGAGGCCGCTCAAAGTAACATTCGGGGCGATATTTAAAGTTTTGCTACGCAAAAATCGCCCCTCACTCCTGAATCATGTTCTTACGGAATGCGCAGTAAATGCGCATTCCTGACCCATGAAAAGTAACACCACGACCCTCTGCGATTGCGAACAAGAAACCGTGAATGAATCCCAGTTGAACAGAATATACAATTGAGACGCAGGGCCTTTTGGCGCCGCCGGTACTTAGCTGCGAGCACCAATGAGCGCGAGCGCGCCCGGCGGCCAATTGTATATTCTGTTCAATGTACGTCTTCCATCACTCCATCATTTTTTTCGCAATCACACACCACATTTTATCACAAAAAGGAGACTCACCATGAAAAAAGTAGGATATTTTTTCTTTTGTTTTTTACCCGTTCTTGCTTCTATCGGCCTGCAGTTTGCCGCCACATTCCCGATTCTGGGAATTACGGCAATGCAATATGCTTTCTCTAACCTGCTGTCCGGTCAGAAAATGCCTTACAGTGAATTTGCCATGTATCTTACCTCGGTATCTGTCAGCCAGACCTTTCTTATGACAGTTTCCATTTTATATGCATCATTCGGAATCCTGGTTTTCGGCTTCTGGTATTACAGACAATTCCATGGCAGCCTGCACTTTCCCATGCAAAAATTCACAAAACCGGGCCTTATCCTCGGACTCATTTTATTGATTCCTGCACTTCAGGTAATATCCTCTGTTCTGACCACATTTTCCGCTGCCATATTCCCGGGGGCAATGGATTTTTATGAAAGTCTGATGGAAAGTACGGGATTTACGAACAGCCCCTCTATTCTTTTAATTTTATATGCCGTATTTTTAGGACCGGTCGCAGAAGAACTGACTTTTCGCGGCGTTACGCTTTCCTCTGCCAAAAAAGCCCTTCCATTCTGGGCTGCCAATCTCTTTCAGGCACTTTTATTCGGTATTTTCCATATGAATTTAATTCAGGGAATTTATGCCTTTTTCATTGGATTATGCCTCGGCTTCGTCTGTGAAAAATGCGGTTCCATCTGGCTTTCTGTTTTCCTTCATATATTATTCAATGCCTGGGGCACCTTTGCACCTGCCGAATTATATTCCATCCCTCTCTTTATCCTGTTCATTCTCCTTGGAATACTCGGAATGTACCTGTTTCATAAAAATACTTCCGTACGGAGTATTAAAAATTTTACAGATATTTCCGATATTTAATGTGAATGCATTCACAACTTTCTTAACAAAACCAGGGACGGTATCTTTAAGAAAATGGATTTTCTTGAACTTACCGTCTTTTTTATTTCATTTTACAGGGAAGCAGAATGAAATGAGCGGAATATTTATACAGGAGGAGTACACGTGATTATACAATCAGGCAATGTCGCCATGTCGTCACGCAGAAGTTATAACCGTACAACAGCTGTCTCTTCTTCCCTTTCGCTCTGGGGCAATGGATTTATGCAAAACCGTAATGTGCAAGTGGTCAGCCGTTACAACGAAAAATCAAATTCTGGCAGAAGCAGCCACCCAAACACCAAGGACCCGACAAATGATCTTTTTAACCAGTTCAAACAGGCACAGAGCATCGGAAGTCCGGTATCTGTTACCGGCAGGACCTCTCCGGATATGCATACAATAAAAGCACAGTCCATAAACTATCTGCTGATGCTTTTATTCGGAGGCGGAAATCTTCTGCATAACAAATTTATCAGCAATATTACAGGAAATTCGCCTGGCGGCGTATATCTCTCACAGGTAAGCGGCGCCAATTACACAGAGTATGGCTATGAATCAGAAACGGAAGAGACATCTTTTTCCACAACCGGTACAGTAAAGACCGCTGACGGACGCGAAATTACTTTTGATATTTCCATGACCATGAGCCGGTCTTTTGAAGAAGCTTATACAAAAACCGCATCTTATTTCAATCCGGTGCAGCCGACTGCTTTATGCGACCCTCTGGTCATCAATTTAGACACTGACGCTGCAAATGTAACAGATCAGAAATTCTATTTTGATCTGGATGCCGACGGAAATTTAGACGAGATTTCAAGCCTTGCTTCCGGCAGCGGTTTTCTGGCCCTTGATAAAAACGGGGACGGCATCATCAACGACGGAAGCGAATTGTTCGGAACAAAAAGCGGAGACGGATTTAAAGACCTTGCAGCATATGATTCCGACGGAAACGGCTGGATTGACGAAAACGATCCTATTTTTGACAAACTCCGCATCTGGACAAAAGATGCAAACGGAAAAGATGTCTTATGTGCGCTCGGAAAAGCAGGCGTAGGCGCCATTTACCTCGGCAATGCACAGACAGACTTTTCGTTAAATTCATCCAAAGATAATTCCACCAATGCACTCATCCGCAAAACGGGAATATTTCTTTATGAAAACGGAAACTGCGGAACGATACAGCATGTCGATCTGGCAAAATCATCCGAACCGGCAAAAACATCTCTTTTCAACCATCTGCGATAGACATAAAGAAACCGCCGCACAGCCAATTCACTGTACGGCGGTTTTGTGTTATTTAATTTTCTTCAGTGTAACTTTAAGCCCTGCTTTTTTCAGTTTCTGCAGCGTCTTCTTCTTAACTGAAGCTTTTTTCTTCAGCGCTTTTTGCACTTTAACAGTCAATTTCTTATTTGTAATCTTTTTGAATCCCTGCTTCATACCCGGCAGAGTCTTTCCTTTAAATTCTACCGTCTTCAGCTTTTTACAATTATTAAACGCGCCTTTTTCTATATTCTTTACATTCGCACCGATTATCACTGTCTGCAGTTTTTTGCAATTTTTAAACGCATTCGGAGCAATTGCAACCACTCTGTATACCTTGTTATTGTATGTCACAGTGTTAACCGTTACTTTCTTTTTATCTGCTCCTTTTGTCAGCCTGACCGTATCGCCGGACGCATCGGCAATCTCGAAAGATTCTTCTCCTAACGCAAATTCTTTCATCGTCACCAGAGGCGGATCCTGCTTTGGCGGATCTGTCTTCTCTTCTTCAACAGTAAGACCTTTCTGCGCCGCAACCAGGGCATCATACAGCTGTTTTAATTTATCGTAGTCATTCAGATTCTCATCCGCCTTCGCCGCCTGGTATGCCTGTTCAAATATAGTCCAGCTTTCCGGCGTATATTTCTGCCGTCCCTGACTAATCAGAGAAGATGCTGATGCAATTGCATCCTTCAAATCCTGCTGCATCCCGGGAAGAATATCGTCATTATTCCCGGCGCCTTTCATAACAAGCTTTTCATACGCTGCCTGTAATAATTCATATGCCTGATTAATCTCTTCCCACGTTGCATCCTGTTTATCCATTACTGCATTCATCTCTTCCAGCGCAGTCTCATATCCGCTCCATGTAGCAGCCGTATAGTCAGTTGAATCCGAAAGCTGTGGCATAGAACTAATATTTTCCGTAAATACATCCCCCACAACATCAGAAATCTTAAACTTCGCCTGTTTTATCCAGCACCAGTCATTATGCACATTGTATGGCTTCAGACTTTCGGAATACTTCTTATCCCAATGCCCATACGAATCTATGATAAATGTTCCGTCCGGCTGCACGACAAACCCGCTGTATCCGGTATCGCCTGACTTCGCATTTGCCGTCCAGTCCTCACAGAGCAGTATCCGATAAGAACCGTCTCTCTGATTGATCAGATCGTCATACGTTCCGACCCATGCTACCCAGTCGACCGCTACCCATTCAGATCCTCCGTCAAACCTGTTATTGCCGTTTAAATCATATTTGATCTCACGG
>CAOKHR010000261.1 GCA_948468325.1 uncultured Lachnospiraceae bacterium
TACAGGTAAATCCACGTTGCTACAAATGTGGGGTCACTTCATATTGTCCAATAACTGGACCTTTCAAGCTTTTTAGAAATGCCCGGGGCGGGAGCGCTTCCTGTATATTTTTTTACTTTTCCAAGGTAAACCGACAGTGCCGCGGCATCTGCCCTGTCAGGAGAACTTACACCACGCTTTTTCATCTCTTTTTTACTTTCAAGCTCCAGTTTTCCATTTGACGCCATAAAATATTTTCTGGTAGATAATTGTGCAAAAGTTTCTGAATCATCCTCTATCCCAATCTGTTTATTTTCCATCAATTCCCGTAAAACAGCCCACATATGCGTCGTTAAATTATTATAATGATCCGCCGCTTCTTTCCCCTCTTTGGTATCCGTTTCAATCTTTTCTGCAGCATTAACCGGTATAACAAAAAGACGGTTTAACTTCTGCTCACGCTTTACCTCTTTTAGTCTGTCCGTTACTCCGCCTCCAAGACCAGTATCATCAATGTTGACATATATCCGCCCCTTATATTCCGGAAATTCTTTCACTGCTTTCCTGTACTGGGCCACTATATCCCCAACAGTTGCCATCAAATCCTGTCCCCGCCTGTGAACCGCCAATTTCAATTTTCCTTTGGCATTCCTGTATAAAACAGTCTCATCATCACCAAATCTGGCAACATCCACACCAAATATGATATATGGCATTCCCTTATCTTCTGGCAGCTCATACAATTTACTTCCACATTTTTCTACTGTAGAAAGAATAATAAATACATCATCTTCATTATTTGGAAATTCTCCGAACACACGAACCAGTACAATATTACTCTCCCTGCCATATTTCCGTATAAGGGACTCAATATTCTCTTTATTCGTTCTTGGGCTATCTGCAGAGGAAACTGTACGGCACTTATAAATTGCTCTGTCAGAATTAAATGCATCAAAAAATATACCGGAAGCCCTTGTAGGATTTCCGCACAAAAGCAGCTTGTTATTTACGCCTGACAGCGTACCGAGTATCGCTTCCATAATCGGATCGGCAACACCGGAAGCTTCATCCACGATAAACAGCATATTATCTTCATGAAATCCCTGCATATTCTCCGGCTTTGTTGCCGTCCGTGCCGTAGCAAACCAGCGTTTTTCATAGCCTTTCATGTAAATATATGTTTTTGTCCACTTCAAGACCGCCCTCAAAAGCGGCGACCGTTCCTGCCATTTTGCAGCCTCGGACCATAACACATCGTGAAGCTGCTGTTTTGTCGGCGCCGTAGCAACTACTCTGGGATATGGAAAACAGGTCAGAAACCATAACAATGCGACAGCCTCTACACTTGTCTTTCCCACACCCTGACCGGATTTAATTGCAACTTTCGGATTCTCTGCCAAATCCATCAATGCTTCTTTTTGCCATTCATCCGGTTCAAATAACAATACTTCCCTGGCAAACAGAACAGGGTCTGCCCTGTATTTGGGAATGCGCTCACGAAAAAATTTACGTCTTGCTAATCTTTTCGAATCATTCATATATCGAAATCTTCCTCTTTTTGAATCCCGCCTGTCACACCATCTATCCAATCATCAATTCCCATTTTTTCATTTTCTGCAGAACTGCTCTTTAAACGTTCTGTCTCTGCTTTCATTTTCTCAATACGTGCTTTCTGCTCTTCCGTCGCCATATACATATGGTCTGACAGCCACTGGAACGCCTTCATCCGGTCTGCCAGCTTGACTTTTACGCCGTCTTTGCCCTTAGACACCTCCGATATTAACGTGCCGTCCACTTCACTGCTGTTTTTGATATTCACATAACTGATTGTAATCTTTTCCGTTTTTCCGGTATCCGGATTCAGCACCTTTATATCCTTATTTCCAAATTCCGTAAACGCTGTAATATCTGCAAATGCAATATCCATATATTTTTGAAATATATCTTCCTCACTGAAAAACTCCCTGTTCAGGCGGTTTTGCTTTAAACGCAGAATTTCTTCCTTTACCTTGGGATTTCTTAGGAGCCTGCACCCTTCCACCATTGCATTTTCATAACTGCATTTGTATGCTTTCTGGTATGCCTTCGTTGCATTGAAGCAGCGGATATAATAAATACAAAAAAAACGCTGCTTATCTGTCAGGCTGTCGTTCTGCATCACGCTTTCGACTTCATCTGCTGCAGCGTCTTTTTTCTTCTGCTTCTTTGCAGATTTTATCCGAACGTTCGCTTTCTTTTTATCCGAGCGTTCGTTTTTCTGTCCGCTGTCCCACGCATACGTTGATTTCCATCTTCTTACCGTTCCGGCGGGCACATCCAGTTCGCTGGCAATTTCAATTAGTTTCATGCCGGACTTGTATAACTTATACGCGGTAACAGCTTTTTCATTTGGTCCGCGCGGCATCACCACCACCTTCCTTTTGCTCGTTTTTTTGCATAAGAAAAGAGACTATGCTTCATGCACAATCTCTTGAATTTTGATTTCATATTTTTTGATTTTACTATTATATCACATCTTCACGGGCATTGTGGGCAAATTTATGTAATCATAAAATTTTCTTGCAGCTGTTCTTCTGTCCATCGACAACGCTTCCCCTATCTCAAACCAGCCAAGATCGTTAATTATACGGAACCTGATAATATCACATTCAGGATATGGGGCATTTTCTATAAATTTATCTACTATTTTTCGGTCTTCCTGTATTTTTCTTTTGTACAGTTCAATGTCTTTCAGCAGCCTGTCACGCTCTTCCGTATACCATTCAATGAAATTTTTTCCCTTATTCCCTTTTGGCATATCTGTGATAATATTACTTTTGTATGGATTAAAATTTTCGTGGGCTGCCAGTTCTATGTATAAAGATTTCAATTTATTTAAATCTCTCTGTATTGCAAATAGTTCATCTAATGTCAATCTTTATCCCTCTCTATTTCACCTTTAAAAATCTGTCTGTAATAAGTTTTCCTCCCCTGTTACCGTTCCAAACTGTTTTCTCAGCTCTGCAATCTCCCGGCATCTGTCTGCATACATTGCATCTATTATCTTAAGCTGCTCCGGTGTGACCCCAAGATCTTCATACTGTGCAAGCCTTTCAAGCTTGAAAGCTATATTTTCGTTAATTTCTGCTGAACGCCCCATATTCGCCGCTTGTAGTTTAGCAGAGAGTGATTCTATGGTGTTGGCGGCTTCATTGAACACTCTTACGATTCCACCAACAGCACACCCACTTCTTTCAAAAACATCTGCTTTATCTCTCAATTCCTTTACCTGTTCGCTAATGCTCATTTTATCAATCCTCCACAAAATCAAAACGTTTTTGCAATGTATCCGCATCAATCAACCTCATTCCCTTACCTCTTTTCGCTTCCCGTCCAGTTTTTGCTCTATTTCCACTTCATCATGTTCCTTTCCCATAAGCGCTGGCTGCCTTAACTGTTTTAATTGTTCACGCGCATATTCCAATGTCTTTTCATTCATATTTCTTTCCTCCGATGAACCACTCCAGATTAAAATCTCCTTCCGGCAAATCCATAAGCAGCGCCGGAGAATACGCGCAGTCTGACTGTGCATACCTGAAATTCCAGTCCGGCAGGTCTTCATATTCACTCACTTTCGTCAGTCCGACAAGCCAGCATCCGCTGTTCATTGAAACACGGCTGTACTGTCCGACAACAAGCACCCTGCCAAATTCACCGCAGTCTACTATGCATTGAATTGGCTCTTCATTTGCGCAGTTGTCGCAGTCCTGCCCTGTAACTCCATATTCTCCAAATATGTCATCACCGTATCCATGAAATTTTAATGTTTTCATTCTTATAATCCGCCTTTCTGCGAAAGACACCAATGCGTCATGAAACGTGTTAGCTAA
>CAOKHR010000262.1 GCA_948468325.1 uncultured Lachnospiraceae bacterium
TTGTATTTTCAAGCATTGTAGCGATTCTATTTTCCCTAAACTGTCAAAAACAGGAATATATAAAAATATTATATCAACTAATTCTATTCTCGTCAATGTGCGCAACCTGTATTTTTCACTTCAGCACATCATCAAAATAATTTTGGCAATTTATTGTCAAAGTATTCCAATAGGTGTATAATTATTGTGATATATACAAACAGGCAGTTGAAAATCATCTGCTATTTCAAAACAGGAGGTTTTTTAAAATGAATAACTTAGTATTAGAAGTTGCCGATCAGATTGCGGTACTTAAAATCAGCAGGCCGGCAGCGCTGAATGCACTGAATTCCGAAACATTAGACGAATTAAATGAAGTATTGACCGAAATCGAAGGCAGAGATGACATCAAAGTTGTAATTTTGACCGGCGGTCCTGACAAAAAAGGCAATGAATTCAAATCTTTCGTTGCGGGAGCTGATATTTCCGAAATGGTGAATTTCACCGCTGCCGAAGCAAGGGCATTCGGTATGAAAGCTTCCGTTCCTTTCTTTAAATTAATGAATATGAGACAAGTTACCATCGCTGCCGTAAACGGATTTGCACTTGGCGGCGGATGCGAGATTTCCATGGCATGTGACATCCGTATCGCATCTGACAATGCAAGCTTTGCACAGCCGGAATGCGGGCTCGGCATCATCCCCGGATTTGGCGGAACACAGAGGCTTGCCCGTTTAGTCGGCATGGGCCGCGCAAAAGAAATGATTTTCACCTGCGACAGCATTGATGCAAACGAAGCTTACCGCATCGGCCTTGTAAATAAAGTCGTTGCAAAAGAAGAATTGATGCCTTCCGCTATGGCAATGGCCAAAAAGATTATCTCCAAGGGAAGCTATGCAGTTGCAATTGCAAAGGCTGCTATCAATAACGGCTATGACATGGATATTCAGAACGCAGTTGAAATGGAAGCAAACTTATTCGGAATCACCTGCTCTACACATGATAAAGCAGAAGGTATGGGAGCTTTCCTTGAGAAGAGAGCTGCTGATCTGACAGATTTCTAAAAACAGGAAGTATAATCATGAATCAGCATATTGGATTTATCGGCGGAGGCAATATGGCCTCCGCTATGATTGGCGGGATGATAAACTCCCGCCTTTGTAATAAAGAGCAGATTATCGCCAGCGCACGTACACAGGCCACGTTAGACCGCCTGTCGGATTCTTATGGCATCCGCGTCACTTTGGACAATACCGAAGTTATCCAAAATTCCGACATTGTCATTCTGGCTGTCAAGCCTTATCTGTATCAGGACGTGATTGCAGAAATCCGGGATTTCACAGATGACCAAAAACTGATTATAGCAATTGCCGCCGGCATCAGCCACCGAAAGTTAAACGAATTTTTCCGGAAACCGGTAAAAATCATACGTGCAATGCCAAATACTCCTGCCATGGTTTTAGAAGCCATGTCTGCGCTGACGCCGAATGAATACGTAAACGCAGAAGAATTGCAGACAGTAACTGAAATTTTTGAAAGTTTTGGCAAAGCGGAAGTCATACCGGAATCCCTGATGGATACCGTCATCGGAGTCAGCGGTTCCTCACCTGCTTATGTGTATATGTTTATTGAGGCCATGGCAGATGCCGCTGTTGCAGACGGCATGCCACGGGCACAGGCATACAAATTCGCTGCTCAGGCGGTATACGGTTCCGCAAAAATGGTACTTGATACCGGAAATCATCCCGGTGAATTAAAAGATGCTGTCTGTTCTCCGGGCGGCACTACCATTGCTGCCGTTGCAAAACTCGAAGAAACGGGCCTGCGCAATGCTGTAATCAGCGCCCAGAGATGCTGCGTTGCAAAATCAAAAAATATGGCATAACAAAAAAACACCTTGTATACTAAAAACCGTATACAGGGTGTTTTTTTGCCCATATTTTTAATTTCCGTTCATTTTTACCAGCTTTGCCGCCTGGTCAGCAGCCACGCAGGCATCAATAATTTCCTGAATATCTCCATTCATAATTTTATCCAGCTTATACAGCGTAAGCCCGATGCGGTGGTCTGTCACACGCCCCTGCGGAAAGTTATAAGTACGGATTTTCTCGGAACGGTCGCCTGTACCAATCTGGCTTCTTCTGGCTTCTGCCTCCGCATCATGCGCTTTCTGGCATTCCATATCGTAAAGTTTTGCACGGAGAAGCGCGAATGCTTTTGCCTTATTTTGAAGCTGTGACTTTTCCGTCTGACTGTAAACGACAATTCCCGTCGGATAATGCGTCAAACGCACGGCAGAATCTGTCGTATTGACACACTGTCCGCCGTTTCCGGAAGCCCGCATCACATCAATCCGAATATCTTTTTCGTCTATTTCCACTTCTACCTCTTCCGCTTCCGGCATAACCGCCACACTAATCGTAGAAGTATGGATGCGTCCGCCCGATTCCGTCTCCGGCACACGCTGGACACGATGTACGCCGGATTCATATTTCATAACGGAATATGCTCCCTGCCCTGTAATCATAAAACTGACGCTTTTCATTCCTCCAATGCCGATTTCTTCGCACTCTACCGTCTCAACCTTCCAGCGTCTGCTTTCTGCATAATGCACATACATCCGGTAAATCTCTGCCGCAAACAGCGCCGCTTCATCTCCGCCGGCTCCGGCACGAATTTCTACGATAACATTTTTATCATCGTTCGGGTCCTTTGGCAGAAGAAGTATTTTTAATTTTTCCTCTAATTTCTCTACGTTTGCTTTCGATTCATTCAGCTCTTCTTTCGCAAGCTCACGCATCTCCTCATCGCTTTCTTCATCCAAAAGCATCAGGGATTCCTCAATATTCTGCTGGTTCTGCTTATATTCCTTATACGTCTCTGCTATCGGCGTCAAATCACTCTGCTCTTTCATCAGCCTGCGGAAACGTTCGGCATCAGAAGCCACGTCAGGTTCGCTCAACTGATTTAACACTTCCTCTAAGCGAAGTACAATATCCTCTAATTTATCAAACATGATTTCCTCCTATTACTACCCGGTCAAGTCCTGCCAGGTCTTTCACTATTTCTATCTCCTGATATTCTGCTTTCCGCATCAGAGCTGCCACTTCCTCTCCCTGGCCGCATCCGATTTCAAACAGCAGCAGTCCTCCCTGCTTTAAATATTTTTTTGCTTCCGTAATGATTTTCCGGTAAAAGAAAAGTCCGTCTTCTTTTCCATCCAGAGCATTTTGGGGTTCAAACTCCCGCACCTCCGGCATTAATCCCGCAATCTCTTCTGTTCTGATGTAAGGAGGATTTGAAACAATTACGTCAAATTTCCCCTCTATATTTGAAAACAGATCGCTTTCTGTAAAATTGACCTGCACATCGTTTAATACTGCATTTTCTTTTGCCATAAGCAGCGCCCGTGCAGAAATGTCAGAAGCCAAAGCACTGATTCCCGGAATGTTTTTTTTAATACTGATTATAATACAGCCGGATCCGGTACACAAATCCAGAACATCCATATCAGGCCGAATCCGTTTCATGGCTTCTTCCACAAGAATTTCCGTATCCCATCTCGGAATCAGCACATCTGGGCTGACAAGAAAACGAAGTCCCATAAACATCTGCTCTCCGGTAATATATTGAAGCGGGATATGCTTCGCCCGTTTTTTTAACGCTTCTTCATATTCCGTCAGTTTCTCTGCAGGCACTTCTTCATTCATATGCATGTAATAAAAATTTCTGTCTGCCTGGCATACAAAAGACAGCAGCAGCCAAGCATCCGATGCCGGCTCCAAAATATCTTTTTCTTCCAGCAGCGCCTCTCCAAAACAGACAGTCTCCCGATAAGTCATAT
>CAOKHR010000263.1 GCA_948468325.1 uncultured Lachnospiraceae bacterium
GTTTCTATCATTTCCTCATATGTTTCAATGCACATAACTACCAGATCTCCCTAAATATTCTTTGTAATAAATAGCAGTTCACGGCTTGCATAACAAACTTCAAAAAGTTCTTTTTTTAATCCTCTTCCAAAAAAATCACCTTACTGCGGTAATTCCTCTTCGCATACGCCTCATAATCTTTCTTTGTATGATAGGAATCCATCCCCAGCAGTTCTGCCGTTTTCCCTTCTTTACGCAGTGCAGCTGCCTGCAGTACGGCTTCTTTAAAACATTTTCTGGCGTACACAATCAGAATTCCTTCTTTCGGCACCGGAATCTCGATTTTCTGACGCACAAGCGCTGCCATAAGCTGGTCAATCACTATCGCAAATCCAACGGAAGGAGCGTTTTTCCCAAAATAGGACAGCAGTTTATCGTACCGTCCTCCCTTTATAATCGGTTCCCCGCTTCCAAACGTATATCCGGTTAAAAGAATACCCGTATAGTATTGGTAACTGCTTACCATTCCAAGCTCATAAGAAATATATTTACTGATTCCGTAAGCTTCAAGTACTTTATTTAACTCCTCCAAACGAACAATTGCCGATAAGATTTTCGGATAATTGACAGCTAGCGTCCTTGCCTTTGCCATCTCATCCGCAGAAAAATAAAAACCTCCCAGCATGCGAAACAGCTCTCTTAAATTTTCTTCCATTTCCCATTTTGCCACAACTTCTTCTACGCCAAAATAATTTTTATTTGCAATCAGCTCCCGCAGCTCTTCTTCTCCGTCTTCGTCAAAACCGGCCGCTTCCATCAGTCCAGTAAAGAAATCCGAATGTCCGACACTAAGCTGAAACTCTTTTAATCCTGCCGCAAGCAGACATTCTACAGCCATGGAAATCATTTCTGCATCCGCATCTACTGAATTATCCCCGATAAATTCTGCTCCAAGCTGCGTATTCTCCTTTAATCTGCCCTGATAACTGGAATTATTGATAAATGTATTGCCCATATAATAAAGGCGCACCGGCATATCTTCTTCACTGTAATACATCGCGACTGCCCTTGCAACGGACGGTGTAATATCCGGCCGCAAAACCAGAGTGTTGCCCTCTCTGTCAAAAAATTTGTACAGCTCTTTTGACGGCGTCGTCCCGATTTCCTTTCCGAATATATCAAAAAATTCAAACGTCGGCGTCTGAATAATCTGATAGCCGTAGCTCTCCATTGCCTGTTTTAATTTATCCTGTAAAAGCTGCTTCTTTTTACATTCACTGTTATAAATATCCCGAACACCTTCCGGCGTATGCAATAATCTGTTTTTCATTGATTTATCTCTCCGTTTCTGCAAACATCTGCCGCTGACCGCATCTTTTGGATGGGCAGGCACTTTAACGCACTACCATGCTACTATGAATTGCCTGTAATGTCAATCCCTCGTTTTTAAATCCATCTGAATCCCTTCCAGATATGGAATTAAAATACCTCCGCTGTACTGCAGAAAAAATCTGGGGTCAAGCTCCTCATAACGAAAGCTTTTCCGCCCGCCCGCTTCTTTTCTCTGCCAGAACTTCTTTAACAGAGAAAAACGCAGATAATAAAACTCTTCTCTCTTTGTATAAGAAATCAGAATAAATGAAATGCCTTTCTGCTTTTCAAAATTTTCCATAAAAGCAATCTGATGCGCATGAATATTTGCCAGGGGAAACGTGTCCGTATGGCACTCTTTTGCATCAAAACAAACGGGAATTCCCTGTACTGCACCGATATAATCTACCGTACTTTTCTGGTCAAAATAAGCCAGCGTAATATGCCTGTTTTCTTTATCAATTGTAATCGGCGTAATCGGCGTCGGTATCTTTTGAATCAGCGCCAGCCCGCTTTCCAGATATTTTTCATTGGTACGGTTAATGTATTCTTCCAGAGCGGAGCCCCTAAGCCCTCTGCTGTTCCAGGTTGCCATCTCATCCTCCCTGTTTTTTCCCAAAAGCTTCCGCCGCTTTTTGAAAACGCTCCGGAAGCGGCGCAATGATTTCTGTTTTATCTTCGAGCCGGATGCGGTACGCATGAAGCATCTGTGAAAAAATTCCGTATTTTTTGGATGCCCCGTATTTTAAATCTCCGACCACCGGATGCCCGATGGAAGAAAGATGCGCCCGAATCTGATGTGTGCGGCCGGTAATCAAATGTACCTCCAGCAACGTTGCATCTGCATAATGGCAGATTGGGGAATAATCTGTTTCAATCCACTTATCTTCCTCTGACTGTTTCTCCTTTGAAACAGAAACGATATTTTTTCCGGCATCTTTCTGCAAATATCCCACAATGTGACAGGGCGCACCGACAATCCCCTCTACCAGACAGCGGTAATATTTCTTAATCCGCCTTGTCTTTAAATCTTCTGACATTTTCTGCAGTCCACGCAGCGTCTTTCCGGCAATCAAAATGCCGGAAGTATTGCGGTCCAACCGGTTGCAGACAGACGGACGAAACGTCTTTAAATCTTCTTCACTCAATTTTTTTGACCGGATGAGATAAGCCATAATATATTCATTTGCGGAAATATCTTCCGGCTTTGCTTTCTGTGACAGCATACCACACGGCTTGTCTATCACAAGAATATCTTCGTCTTCATATAAAATCCCAAACGGCAGATGCTCCAAGTCAATGTCCGCGATCCGGCTCTTGCCGTCTGTTTTTTGCAAAGCGGAAAATTTTTGAAATGTCTCATCCGCAAAATACAATTTTACCGTATCATTGAACTGAAGCTTTTCTTCTCCGCCTGCCCTTTTATCATTCAAAACTATATTTTTCTTACGAAGCATTTTATAAATAAAGCCCGCCGGAGCATTGCACAGAAGCTTCTTTAAATATTTGTCAAACCGCTGTCCGGCCTCATTTTTCCGGATATGAAATTCCTGCATACTGCCTCCTGCCAAAATTATTTTTTCTGCTTCCTTTTGTGTGTATTTCGTATCGTCTTTTTCTTCCTGCTGTCGGGAAAAGATTTCCTGCCTGATTTATCTTCTCCTTTTTCCGGACGAATCAGGCACTTTTCACCAAATCCGATCAAATCTTTTCTGCCTGCCCGAAGCAGCGCTTCTTTTACCAGCGCATAATTCTTCGGCTCCCGATACTGGATCAAAGCCCTCTGCATAGCCTTTTCATGCGGATTTACTGCCACATAGACTTTCTGCATTGTACGCGGATCCAGTCCCGTATAATACATACAGGTCGATATGGTAGACGGCGTCGGATAAAAATCCTGCACCTGTTCCGGCATATATTTAAAATCCCGCAAAAATTCCGCAAGCTCCACCGCCTCTTTTAATGTAGAGCCCGGATGTGAAGACATCAGATAAGGAACCATATACTGTTTTTTCCCCAGCTTCTTATTTGTCTTCTCATAAGCTTCTGCAAAACGTTTGTAGACTTCTGCGGAAGGCTTTCCCATTTTTTCAAGCACAGCATTACTGATATGCTCCGGCGCAACCTTAAGCTGCCCGCTGACATGGCTGGCACACAGTTCCTGCAGAAATGCCGGATCTTGATCTAATAATAAGTAATCAAAACGAATACCGGAACGGATAAATACTTTCTTAACTCCGGAAAGGCTTCGAAGCTTCCGGAGCAAAGCCAGATAATCTTTGTGACTGACGTTTAAATTTTTACAGGGTGTGGGAAACAGGCACTGTCTGTCCGGACAGACGCCTTTTGTCTTTTGCTTTTCACAGGACGGCTCCCTGAAATTTGCCGTCGGCCCGCCTACATCATGAATATATCCCTTAAATTCCG
>CAOKHR010000264.1 GCA_948468325.1 uncultured Lachnospiraceae bacterium
TGTACAGACGAAATACATCTGGTAGATTTTATTTATCTGGGCAAAGGGGAAGAACTGACAGGGGGCCGCAGGAGAAAATCTATTTTATCGGATGCTCTGGAAGCAGTGATCGGGGCAATTTATCTGGATGGTGGTTTTACTAGTGCAAAAGAGTTTATCCTGAAATTTATACTTACGGATATTGAGCATAAAAAACTCTTTTATGATAGCAAGACTATCCTGCAGGAGTTCGTTCAGGGAAATTGTACGGAATCGTTAAATTACAAATTACTGGAAGAATCCGGACCGGATCACAATAAGAATTTTACCGTAGAAGCAAGAATCGGTGAAAAAGCCATCGGAACAGGAAGCGGACATACAAAAAAGGCGGCAGAACAGGAGGCTGCTTATCAGGCGCTGCTGCTGTTAAAGCCGGAGGAGAAGAATGCCTGACCGGTCAGACAGATACAGGGGGAAATATGTATTTAAAAAGCATTCAAATGCATGGATTTAAATCTTTTGCAAATAAAATTGTATTGGATTTTCACAATGGAATTACCGGTATTGTAGGGCCGAACGGCAGCGGGAAAAGCAATGTATCAGATGCGGTTCGCTGGGTGCTTGGAGAACAGAGCGCAAAACAGCTTCGCGGCGCAAGCATGCAGGATGTTATTTTTTCCGGAACGGAAAGCAGGAAACCATTAAGCTATGCCTATGTGGCAATTACGATGGACAACTCAGACCATACGCTGGATATAGATTTTGAGGAAGTCACGGTTGCCAGAAGAGTCTATCGTTCCGGAGAGAGTGAATATCTGCTGAACGGAAGCCCGTGCCGGTTAAAAGACGTCAATGAGCTTTTTTATGATACGGGAATCGGCAAGGAAGGATATTCCATCATCGGGCAGGGACAGATTGAAAAAATATTAAGCGGACGTCCGGAAGAGCGAAGAGAGCTTTTTGATGAAGCCGCAGGTATTGTCAAGTTCAAAAGAAGAAAAGCAACGGCACAGAAAAAGTTAGAGGCAGAAAGAGAGAATCTTGTCCGCATTCATGATATTTTAAGCGAACTGGAACGCCAGAGCGGTCCGTTGGAGAAGCAGGCGGAAAAAGCAAAAATATTTTTAAAAAAGCGGGAAGAATTAAAAAATAACGACGTGAATCTGTTTCTTTTAGAGACAGAAACAATCGAAGCACAGATCAAAGAAGCTGCCCATGGTTATGAAATAGCGGACAGGCAGTTAAAAGAAACAAATGTTTCTTTTGAAAAAATAAAAAGTGAATATGAAGAAATGGAAAACGCCATAGAGGCGATGGAGACAGACATTGATGCATCCCGTGAGGAGCTGAATCATTTAAACATTACAAAAGGCAGATTAGAAGGCGAAATAAATGTATTAAATGAGAAGATACGGGCCGCAGAAATGTCGGACGAGCACTATAAAAGCCGTACAAAAGAGGTGGAGTCTGAAAGAGAAGAAAAGCTTTTACAGAAAAAAGCTTACGAAGAAGAAAAAGCACAGCTGGACAGACAGCTTGCGCATGCCGCGCTGCGCCGCCAGAAAGCAGAAAAGAAGCTGGGCCGCTTACATGAAGAAATCCAGAGGTCAAATGCCGGAATTGAAAGCGGCAAAAACGAGCTGCTGAAATTGTTAAGCCAGAAAGCTGCAATTCAGACAAAACAACAGAAATACGATACGCTGATTGAACAGGCAGTTATCCGCAAAGCACAGCTGAACAAACGCCTGCTGCAGCAAAAAAGCGACGAATCCGGTCTTTACAGCTTATTGGAAGAGCAGCAGCAGGTTCTGAATGAAACACAAAAGATGATTGCGAAGCTTAAGGACGAAGAGCAGCAGTTATCAGAAAAAGCAAAAGCATGGGAACAAAAGCTTGCAGATCTTAATCTTTCTCTTGAGAAAAATACGGCAGAATACCATAAAAAGTCATCCCGTCTGGAATCGTTAAAAAATATTGCAGAGCGTTATGACGGCTACGGAAACAGCATACGAAGAGTTATGGAGAATAAGAACAGGGAAGACGGCCTTTTGGGTGTGGTGTCTGATCTGATTAAAGTAGACAAGGCATATGAAACAGCCATTGAGACAGCGCTTGGCAGCAGTATCCAGAATATTGTAACAAAAGATGACGAGACTGCGAAAAGAATGATTGAATATTTGAAGAAAAACCGTTTTGGAAGGGCGACATTTCTGCCTTTGACTTCCGTAAAGGGAAAAGGAGGCATCAAATATCCGGAGGCTTTGCGTGAGCCGGGTGTTATCGGGCTTGCAAATACACTGGTGGAGCATGATTCCAGATTTAACGGTATCATGGAATTTCTTCTGGGCAGGATAATCGTAGCAGATACACTAGACCATGCCGCTTCGCTTGCGGGGAAATATCATCATACGCTTTCCATTGTAACTTTAGAAGGAGAGTCGCTGCGTCCCGGCGGTTCCATGACCGGAGGAGCATTTAAAAACAGCAGCAGTCTTTTGGGAAGGAATCGGGAAATCGAAGATTTGACAAAGCAGGCCGGACAGCTTTACGATGCTTTAGAAGAGCAGAAAAGACGCAGAGATGAAATTCTTACGGCACAGGCGCTGCTTTTGGATGATTTGGAAAAAATAAAAGAAAAACTGCAGGAGCAGTATCTGCTGGAAAATACGGCCAGACTGAATGCAGAACGCACGAAGCAGCAAAAAGAAGCAAGCGAGGAAGAGTTAAAGAATTTACAGGAAGAAAGCGCCGGACTGCTCCGCCAGATTCAGGAAATGAAAGAAGAGCAGGAGGCGGCTTTAAAAGAAATTGAATCGGCAAAACAAAGAGAAGATGAAATTGCAAAAGAAAATCTGTTATATCAGACATCTTTGGAAGAGCAGATGCATTTGGAGGATAGTGCAGGCAGGGATTTTTCGGATGTGCAGATGGAAGAGGCAAATATCCGCCAGAAGAGTGAATTTGCCATTGCAAATATCGCGCGTGTTTCTGCGGAAATTGAAAAGTGTGAGATGCAAATGAAAGAACTTCTGTCAGAAATGGCAGAGATGAAAGAAGACGCCCAAAAACGCAGAGAAGAAATTACGGCGCTGGAAAAGGAGATAACGGACTCTGATGATAAGCGTTCTGCTTTGCAGCAAAAACTGGAAGAAAAAATTCAGAAAAAAGAAGTAATGTCTGCCAGCCAGAAAGAATTTTTCACAAAACGGGAAGAAATTTCCAAAACGATCCGCGAGCTGGATAAAGAAATTTTCCGTTTAAACAGCCAGAAAGAAAAATTAGAAGAATCAAAAAAGCGGCAGACAGATTATATATGGGAAGAGTATGAACTAACGCCGCACAGTGCCGTAAAACTGCGGGATGAGAATTATAAAAATGCAGGAGAGATCAAAAAAAGGATTGCCGCTTTAAAAGAAGAAATCCGCAGTCTGGGTGATATTAATGTCAATGCGATTGAGGAGTATAAAGAAGTTTCCGAGCGCTATCATTTTCTGAAAGGACAGCATGATGATCTGATGCAGGCGGAAGCCGTACTGGTCGGTATCATAGAAGATTTAGACACCGGCATGCGCAGGCAGTTCACGGAAAAATTTGCAGAAATCCAGCGTGAATTCGATCAGGCGTTTAAAGAACTGTTCGGCGGAGGAAAAGGAACATTGGAGCTGGTGGAAGACGAGGACATTTTAGAGTGCGGTATCCGTATTATTGCCCAGACTCCGGGAAAGAAAATTAAGAATATGATTCTGATTTCCGGAGGCGAGAAATCATTGACAGCAATTGCACTGCTGTTTGCAATCC
>CAOKHR010000265.1 GCA_948468325.1 uncultured Lachnospiraceae bacterium
AATCGTTTACAATATCCATAAAACGTCCTCCCTTACTTTCTATCGTTTCCATTTTTGCGAGCATTGTTTCCGTATCCATGGAATTCGTCTGCGTATGCAGCAGGAACCGGCACATCTGAATAGAAGCATCAAGTTCATTTTGTTTTTCAAGCAGAAAATGAAGATGTTCACTGATGATGTTATTGAAATCTTCACCGTCTAAAATTTTTTGGATATTTTCAATGGAAATATCCAGCTTACGGAAAATTTTAATTCTTTTTAAGCGTTCCACATCTTCATTGGTATATTCACGATAGCTGTTTTCATGATTCCTCTTAGGATGCAGAAGTCCTTTCTTTTCATAAAAACGAATGTTCTGCTTCGAAATCTGCGTCTGGCTCTCCACTTCCCTGATGTTCATGGCAAATACTCCTTTCTGATTCCGTTTGATGTGTTTTCCTGTAAACAATATAAGGGATATAGTTAGTATAAGGTCAATATTTTTTCAATAAATTTTAAAAATAAAAAAAGAGAAACATCTTCGAAATGAAATGTTTCTCTTTTTTGCTTTTCAAAAACTATACGCGTTCCACTTTTCCGCTCTTTAAGCAGCGGGTACATACATACAGCCTCTTAGAAACTCCGTTTACTTTACATCTTACACGTTTGATGTTTGATTTCCACATTCTATTTGTTTTTCTATGAGAATGGCTCACATTATTACCGAAATGAACGCTTTTTCCACAAACTGAACACTTTGCCATAACTGCACCTCCTTGCATTTACTAAGTTTATCGACAGTATTTTATCGTGTCGTAAGCTCATAACATGATTATTCTAGCAGATAGCATATCATAATGCAAGAAATTTTTTCTAAAAAATCTGATTTTAGAGGATTAATTATAAAAACAACATAATGACATTTTAAAAAAAGTATGTTAGACTAGGAAAGAACGAATTTGGTTACAAACAGGAGGCATATATGTCATTATTGGAAGCAGTACTCATGGGAGTCATACAGGGATTGACGGAATTTCTGCCAGTGAGCAGTTCCGGACATTTATCATTATTTAAAATATTATTTCATGTAGAAACAGACACTGGAATACTTTTTGATGTTTTGCTGCATCTTGGGACACTGATTGCAGTATTTGCAGCATTTTATAAGGATATTTTCCGAATGATTGCAGAGGGATTTGCAATTATCGGAGACTTTTTTAAAAATATAAAAATCTTTGCAGGAAATGTATTTTCCAAAAAAGATGAGCCGTATTACAGACTGGTAGACAACAGCTATCGGAAATTTGTTATGCTGGTCATTGTCTCTACGATACCGACAGGAATTATCGGATATGTTGCGGCAGACGTAGTGGAAGCGGCAGCGGAGATACTGCTTGTGACAGGAAGCTGCCTGATTTTAACATCCGTTCTCTTATTTATATCGGACCGGGTAGAAGACGGAGTCAAAACGCCGAAAAATGTTACATATTCAAATGCATTTTTTATTGGAATCTGTCAGGGGTTTGCCACTTTGCCGGGATTGTCCCGGTCGGGAACTACGATTACGGCATGTTTGTTAAGTAAATTTAACCGTAAGTTTGCAGTGAAATATTCTTTTATTATGTCGATACCGGCAATCCTTGGAGCCGTGGTTTTTAAACTCACAGATATTTCAACTGCGTCTGTTACGGCCGCTGATCTTGGATGTTATATATCAGGCGTCATTTGTGCGGCTGTTGTTGGATATATATGTATTAAAACAATGCTGGTTGTTGTAAGGAAAAGGAAATTTACGATTTTTGCAGTATATTGTCTGCTCGTTGGAATTGTATCCGTTGCAGGATATTTTTATGCGGCATAGATAGGAGAAATTATGGCAGTAAGAAAAACAAGCGCTTCCAAGCGAAAAACGGCAAAAGCAGGTTCCAAACGAACGTCTTCCCGAAAGAAGAAAGGTTCTGCAGGGTCACAGGGTCTGACTTTTGAAATTGAAGTTTTGCTCTGGATTTTACTGGCGGTATCGATTCTTCTTTTTATCAGCAATTTCGGAATTGGAGGAAAGATTGGAAATGCAGCAAGTATGCTGTTATTCGGCCTGTTTGGGTTAATGGCATATATAGCTCCGATTCTTTTATTTATCGGTTCCTGTTTTCTCATATCAAATAAAAGAAATCATTTTGCGATATTCAAATTTGTTGCCAGTATCCTCATGTTCTGTGCATTCTGCATGTTTTTACAGCTTCTCATATCGGATAAAACAATGGTGTCTTCGGAGATTATTACATCTGCATACGCATATTCTTCTGTAAATAAGTCGGGCGGCGGTGCATTCGGCGGATTTTTTGTATGGTTATGTGTACCTAATTTTGGTGTTCCCGGTTCTTATGTGATTGATATTGCCGTTATGATTATATGCCTTGTGCTGATTACAGAACGTTCGATTCTGCGGGGAATGAAGCGGGGCGGCAAAAAAGTATACGAGTCTGCCAGAGAAGATGCCAGACGTTATCATGATAATCAGCAGAAACGCCAGCAAAAGCGGGAATTAAGGCGCATGGACAGAAAGGTAGAAGGAGTTGCAATTGATACCAGCCTGAAAAAACCAAAGAAAAATCCGTTCGGAGACGAAATCAGCGAGGTCAGACCAAAGAATGATTTCGATTACCTGAATGTAAAAGAGACGGAGCATATTTCTTTAGATCCTGTATCAGAAATTCCTCTGCCGGAAATTTTTATAGAGCCAGTGGATGATGAGCCGGAAGAGTCAGGAGAGTATCAGTATGAAGACACCGGAATGCTGGAAAATATTTTATCGGATGTCGGCGGTATGGTAGAAGAAAAAGCAAAGAGAACAAAGAAAGAAAAGAAAGTAATCCAGCCGGAAAAAGCCGTAAAGACAGAGCATAAGGAGGAGCCGCAGGACATTGTGCCGGAAAATTCGGGAGTGGCTGCCCAAAGTATGAGCGGGGATACGGGCAGCAGTCAGCCGAAAGAATATGTATTTCCGCCGGTTTCCTTATTAAAACAGGGCAAATCAAAAGCGACGGGAGATTCCAAAGCCCATCTGATGGCGACTGCAAATAAACTGCAGCAGACGCTGAAAAATTTTGGCGTCAATGTTACAATTACAAATGTCAGCAGCGGGCCGTCCGTGACGCGTTATGAGATTCAGCCGGAAATGGGCGTCAAAGTCAGCAAAATTGTAAATCTTACCGATGACATTAAACTGAACCTTGCTGCGGCAGATATACGTATGGAAGCTCCGATTCCGGGAAAGGCCGCTATTGGGATTGAGATACCGAATAAAGAGAATGTGACGGTTATGTTCCGTGAACTGATTGAATCGGAAGAGTTTCAGAAGAATACATCAAAAATTGCTTTTGCTGCCGGAAAAGACATCGGCGGACAAGTGGTTGTTACCGATATTGCAAAAATGCCGCATGTTCTGATTGCGGGTGCAACGGGCTCCGGTAAATCCGTCTGCATCAACACGATTATTATGAGTATTTTGTATAAAGCACATCCGGATGATGTGAAGCTAATCATGGTTGACCCTAAAGTAGTAGAGTTAAGTGTATACAACGGCATACCGCATCTTTTAATTCCTGTCGTTACCGACCCGAAAAAAGCGGCCGGCGCACTGAACTGGGCAGTTGCGGAAATGGACGACAGATATAAGAAATTTGCCGAATACGGGGTGCGTGATTTGAAAGGTTACAATGCAAAAGCAGAGTCTGTTTCAGATATAGAAGGAGAGGGCAAGCCGCAGAAACTGCCGCAGATTGTGATTATT
>CAOKHR010000266.1 GCA_948468325.1 uncultured Lachnospiraceae bacterium
TGAGGCGTCTGCATAAATCCTGTCTCTTGTGACGCCCGGCGTATCTTTTACAATTGCAATGCGTTCTCCGGCAAGAACGTTAAATAACGTAGACTTGCCTACATTTGGGCGGCCTACTACCGCTACAACCGGCTTACTCATATCGTTCTCCTTCCAAAAGCGCGTTAACTAAATCTTGTCCGCTTGATTTTACAATATCTATCTGCACTTGTAAAGCGTTTTTGACCTGGGAAAGCGTCATATCATCCAAAAAAACTTCCTCCCCGCTCCGCAGCAGATTACAGGGAAGAAGCAGCCGGTCCCCCAACGGAATGCCCCCAAGCTGTCCCACAATATCTTTCCCTGTCAAAAGACCGGAAACTGTAATCTGTTCGCCAAAAAAGTCATTCCGGATCGCAGCCACCTGCACGGATTTGCCCGGAAATTTCTGCATAAACAGGCTGCTTAATTTTTTCAGCAGCGGCGCAGCCAGTTTTCCTGTTGCTATTGTAATTTTTTCACTTTTCTTATCCCCTGCTTCTTCCGCTTCCAGTGCCTCCAGAAATTCATTTTCGAGAAGACGCATCATGCCTACGCCGTTTTCAAGCTGCAGGTAACCGTCATACGTCTCTTCTGCAGGCATTTCTTCTTCTGCCAGCAGATACCATTCATCTCCGGCGTGTACAAAATGAATTCCGTATTCTTTCATGCAGTACTGCTGCCATTTATGGATTTGGGAAAGCACTTCTTTTGCATCTTCTTTCGAAAAAGGGTGAAGCGGGAACAGCCCGTCTCTGTATTTTGTAAGCCCCGCCGGAACTACAGAAATGCTTTTCATCTGCGGAATATACGTCGTCAGCGTACGGATGCTCTCTTCCAGCTCCATACCGTCATTTATTCCTTTACAGAGTACGATTTGCCCGTTCATCTCAATACCGCCCTCTTTTAACCTTTGCATTTTCTTAAGCGCTTCTCCGGCAAACCTGTTATTTAACATGCGGCAGCGAAGCGCGGGATTTGTCGTCTGCACAGATATATTAATCGGCCCTAAATGATAATAAATGATGCGCTCTATGTCTTTCTCTTTCATATTCGTCAGTGTTACATAGTTTCCCTGCAAAAAAGAAAGTCTGGAATCATCATCCTTAAAATACAAAGTATCCCGCATACCTTTAGGCATCTGGTCAATAAAACAAAAAATACATTTATTCTGGCAGGACCTGTAATCATCCATCAGTCCGTTTTCAAATTCTATGCCGAGATCTTCCTCATACTCTTTTTCAATTTCAAATTCCCATTCCTCCTGATTTTGCTTTCGAATCAGAACTGTAATCTCCTCGTCATCCGTCAGATACTGATAATCAAATATATCTTCTATTTCCTGTCCGTTCACAGCCAACAGCATATCTCCCGCATCTATGCCTAACTCTTCGGCAATGCTGTCTTTCTCTACACGAATAATTTTATGTTCTTTTCCCATTTTTTACCCCTTAATTATTTGTTCTCTTAAAATGCTATTATAATTTTATTTTTGTAATATGTCTAATAAAATATCCGGAAAAGCAAAGACACCGCACAGCATCCGGACGCAGGCGGTGTCGTCATAAAATACTAATAAATTACTTTTTCTTTTTGCTCATAAAACTGCAGCTAATCGCTGTAAACAAACCCATTAAAATCCATGGAAATGCGGCCTCCGCAAATGCACTCATCTCTTCACCCCCGTTACATGGCACCCGTATCTTCCGCTATTTTTTATGAACTGCTCCGTAATACTTCCAGAACGGAATCGCAAACATGATAAATATTCCCAGATATATTCCAAACATAAAGCAAAAAATTACCATAAGGCTATAATTAACAGGAGTATTCATCCGGCTGTGCATAATAATCTGCGGGATAATGATTAAAAAGAAAATAAGCAGAAGCGGTACCATGCGCCCTGTAAAAACCCGTTTCGGTCATTGGCACATATACTTTTTTTAATATGACGATCCATATACCACCTCATTCAGTACTTCGATATATCTTACTACGATATATAGTATCGCACTGCGATATAGAAACGTCAAATGATTTCTTCTTTCTGCATTTTTTTCATGCATATACTTGTCCATATATAAATCCTTCCGTATAATAGATACAGACATACAGTTCTCTGAATCCTAAAGTGACCTGACTGCTTTCACGTTTCGCTGCAGCCGATATTTACGGAGGTTATATATGCAATATAAAGAAGTACAAAAAATAGCAAAAGATACTATGAACTATGCCAAAAAAAATATTCGTTCAGGCATGACACTTCATAAGATACGGGAAATGTGCGAACATAAAATGCTGGAACTTGGAGCGGATTCTTTCTGGTATTGGGATGTAGGCGCTTTTATATTTGCAGGGAACGAAACTACAGTATCAATATCCGGCACACAATATCAAACGAGTGACAAAGTAATCGAAAACAACGATATTATTACTATTGATTTAAGTCCACAGAGTGCTGGCATATGGGGAGATTATGCGAGAACGCTTATCGTTGAAAACGGAAAAGTGACAGAACCCGAAAAAACAGCCAATACCGAATGGAAAAGAGGTATCTTTACCGAAAAACTCCTCCATAAAGAAATGTGCAGATTTGTAACACGTAAGACAACTTTTGAAGAACTTTATTTTTATATGAATGAAGCAATCGAAAATCAGGGCTTTGTAAATCTTGACTTTATGGGCAATCTGGGACATTCGATAGAAAAGAAAAAAGAAGATAGAATCTACATTGAAAAGGGAAATAAAATTTGTCTGGGAGATGTTTCATTTTTTACTTTTGAACCTCATATAAGTATTGCCGGTTCAAAATATGGTTACAAACGGGAAAATATATATTACTTTGAAGATAATAAGTTGGTTGAATTGTGAAAATGTAATTGACAACAAATCAAATGCAACATATGATATGTCCTGTGCAAAGACCGGACAAATTCCAGTCAGTAAGGAAACAAAAATGACCAATAATATATATAAATTTAAAGCCAAAATTCACACCATTCCGCAAAAAGGCGGAGCATATATTGAATTCCCGTATGATATACGCAGGGAATTCGGCAAAGGCAGGGTAAAAGTCCATGTGACATTTGATGGAATTCCATATGATGGAAGCATTGTAAACATGGGTGTAAAAAATCCTGACGGCAGTATCTGCTATATCATAGGAATTCTGAAATCCATTCGTATGCAGCTGAAAAAATCCGACGGTGACGAAGTAGACGTCACAGTTTGTGAAAGATAAGGAGTATTCTCATGCCAGACTTCATCCCCGCTGCCTCCAAAAAAGGTATCTCCGGCAGCACATTAAAAATAATTGCCATAGCCGCCATGCTGATTGACCATATCGGAGCGGTTTTTTTAGGGACTTATGAAATACCCTATTATATCTGCCGCCTGATTGGCCGTATTGCATTCCCGATTTTCTGCTTTCTTCTAATCGAAGGCTTTCTTCACACAAAAAGCCTGCCCAAATACTGTTTCCGGCTCGCCCTTTTCGCTCTGATCTCAGAAATTCCCTTTGATCTGGCGTTTAACGGCACTCCGTTTGTCTGGGATTCCCAAAATGTATTTTTCACACTGCTCATTGGGCTGCTTGTTATTTCTTTTATGAAATATGCAGACGATAAACTGCCAAACCAGACAGAAATCCGCCTGCTGTTACGTGCGGCTGCCCTTGTATGCGGCATGCTTGCTGCAGACTTTTTAAAAACAGATTATTCCGATATAGGCGTGTTATG
>CAOKHR010000267.1 GCA_948468325.1 uncultured Lachnospiraceae bacterium
AGATGTGATTAATAAGGTGGGCAGAAAAAGAACATTTAATGTCGAAATAGAAAGGGAAGAAATCACACCTTTTATAAGGCCGATCAATCAATTTCTGGATGTTATGAGTGATTTGTCGTTTGATCAGGAAGGAGATCCGGATTTTGAAAAAATAGTAGAATATTTAGAGAACGGCATGGCAGAAGGAACAATTGAGGTGAGTACACTGCCTGGCCACGAAGTATCTTACGTTCCGTCCGGCAGGGAAAAAGGAATGCCTCTTAGGATTGTGTCTGCAGTCGTTACAGAGATTTCACCGCTCATTCTGATATTGAAACATAATAAAAATTTGAATTCCCTTTTTTACGAAGAACCGGAAATGTGCCTGCATCCGCAGCTGCAGCAAAAGATGGGAAAGGTAATCTGCCAGCTGGTAAATGCACCGTTAAATATGGTAATCACGACACACAGTGATATTATTTTACAGCATATCAACAATATGATTCGCCTGCCGAATCGGGAAGATGCAGAAGAAATATGCAGACAATACGGATATACAAAGAAAGATTTTCTGTCTCCCGAACAAGTAAAAGTTTATCAGTTTAAGGCAAAAACCGGAGGCAGTACCGAAGTAGAAGAGATTGTCTGCGGTGAAAATGGTTTTGCAATCGCTTCTTTTAATGACGCACTGGACCGTATTATGGATGAAGCATATACCATTCAGGAGTAAGCAGTATGAAAGAAGACAAAAGAAAATTTATTATAGATGAGCTGATGAAAGCTGATTTTATAGAGGAATCCGGTCAGAAAATGCTTTTAAAGGAATATGAAGAATCCGGAGAAAGTGAATTAAATGTTTATCTTATTTCAAATAAAAACCTTTTGATCGCAAATGTCGATCAGAAAAAAACAGAGCTTCAGTTTTTTCAAAAAGAAAAAGAAAAATCTATGTACAAAAGAGTAGATCATATGATTTTTGAACAACAGAGAAGTGACATTTGGAAGCTTTATCTGGTTGAAATGAAAGGCAGCGTAGGAGAACGGAAATGGATTGAGATAAAAGGAAAGTTCCGTGCCAGTTATTTACTCGCACAGGCGATTGCAGGAATGCTTGAGATTCAGATTTCAGAGACTGTTATGTATACAACATTTGAAAAGGTTGCATTTAAACCTTCTGAAACGATGCCGTCTGCCAGAAGAGGACCGGTTGGAAAGTCATTTATACGAATGCAGGATGAGTGGAGTGGAAAACGTTTTGGTTTAAATTTTGGCGTTCGCATTCCATTTCAACATATTCCGATTCAGATGAAAAGAAATAAAAACGGAATCTTAATTGGAGATTTATCAGAAAAGAGGAAACACCATGAGTGAAGACAGATATTTAACATTTGCATTAGGAAAAGGCAGGCTTGCCGAACAGACGCTTGCGATTTTTGAAAAAATCGGAATTACCTGCGAGGAAATGAAAGATAAGGATACCAGAAAGCTGATTTTTGTCAATGAAGAACTGAAATTAAGATTTTTTCTTGCCAAAGGGCCGGATGTGCCTACGTATGTGGAATACGGGGCTGCCGATCTTGGCGTCGTCGGAAAAGACACGATTTTAGAAGAGGGCAGAAATATTTATGAAGTGCTGGATTTGAGATTTGGGGCATGCAGAATGTGTGTCTGCGGGCCGAAAAGCGCAGAGGAGCTTTTAAAACACCACGAATTAATACGGGTAGCGACCAAATATCCAAGAATTGCAAAAGATTATTTTTACAATAAAAAGCATCAGACCGTAGAGATTATCAAGCTAAACGGTTCCATTGAACTGGCGCCGATTGTGGGACTTTCCGAAGTCATTGTAGATATAGTGGAGACAGGCTCTACGCTGCGGGAGAACGGACTGGCGGTTTTGGAATATGTATGTCCGTTATCTGCGCGGATGGTAGTGAATCAGGTCAGCATGAAAATGGAAAACGAACGTATTACAAAGTTGATTACAGATTTAAAATCTCTTATGGAGGCAGAAGAATGGAGATATTGCAGTTAAACAGCGAAACTAAAAAAAATATTTTAAATGACCTTTTAAAGCGAAGCCCGAACCACTATACGGAATACGAAAGCCGCGTCAACGACATAATTGCAAATGTCAGGGAAAAAGGGGATCAGGCTGTTTTTTCCTATACAAAACAGTTTGATAAAGCCGATATTTCTGCGGATAACGTAAAAGTAACCGAAGAGGAAATCGAAGCGGCATACAGGCAGGTGGACGAGAAGCTGCTTTCTGTGATTCGCAAGGCAAAAGAAAATATCCGTACATATCATGAAAAGCAAAAACAGTACAGCTGGTTTGACAGTGAGGAAAACGGCATTCTGCTGGGGCAGAAAGTGACGCCGATTCGAAATGCGGGTGTCTACGTTCCGGGCGGCAAGGCAGTGTATCCGTCTTCCGTTTTGATGAATGTGATTCCGGCAAAGGTGGCAGGGGTAGACCGTATCATTATGACGACGCCTCCCGAAGCAGACGGAAGCGTATATGCGTCAACGCTGGTTGCGGCAAAAGAAGCCGGAGTCGATGAAATTTACAAAGCCGGAGGCGCACAGGCGATTGCGGCAATGGCATTTGGAACAGAGAGTATTCCGAAAGTGGATAAAATCGTAGGGCCGGGAAATATTTATGTTGCACTTGCAAAAAAAGCCGTGTTCGGTTATGTCAGCATTGATTCGATTGCAGGCCCAAGCGAAATTCTCGTGCTTGCCGATGAAACGGCAAATCCCAGATTTGTTGCGGCAGATCTGCTGTCACAGGCGGAGCATGATGAGATGGCTTCTGCAATTTTAATTACCACAAGCAAAGCGCTTGCCCAAAAAGTATCCGAAGAAATTGACGGCTTTACGGCAGTTTTATCCAGAAAAGAGATTATTTTAAAATCTCTGGAAAATTACGGCTATATTTTAATTGCCAAAAATTTGGAAGAGGCGATTGCGGCTGCAAATGATATTGCGTCTGAGCATTTGGAAATTGTGACAAAAGACGCATTTGAGGTTATGACAAAAATCCGCAATGCAGGCGCAATTTTTATCGGAGAATACAGCTCGGAACCGTTAGGGGACTATTTTGCAGGACCCAATCATGTACTTCCGACAAACGGAACCGCAAAATTTTTCTCACCGCTTGGCGTAGACGATTTTATCAAGAAATCAAGCATTATTTCCTATTCCAGAGAGGCATTGCAGCCGGTGTATCAGGATATTGTACAGTTTGCAGAATGTGAGAAGCTAACCGCCCATGCAAATTCGATTCGGGTGAGATTTGAAAAGGAGTAAAACATGTCCAGAGAAGCCAGTATAAACAGAACGACAAAAGAAACAGATATTTCTTTGAAATTAAATATAGACGGAAGCGGAGTTTCACAAATTGATACCGGCATTGGGTTTTTTGACCATATGCTGGCAGGATTTTCCAAACACGGTTTTTTTGATTTGAATCTAAAGGTAATCGGGGATCTGGAGGTTGACGGACACCATACGATTGAAGATACCGGAATTGTGCTTGGAAGTGCGATAAAAAAAGCGCTTGGAGATAAGAAAGGAATCCGCCGTTACGGAAGCTGCATATTACCGATGGATGAGACGCTCGTGCTTTGTGCGGTTGATTTGTCCGGACGGCCATATCTCGTTTTTGATGCGGATTTTACGGCAGAACGTGTAGGATACATGGAGACGGAAATGGTAAAAGAATTTTTTTATGCAATTTCGTATAAAGCAAAGATGAATCTTCACATTA
>CAOKHR010000268.1 GCA_948468325.1 uncultured Lachnospiraceae bacterium
TATTTTTGATTGTTGGAATAAAAGCATGGATTTTCTGAATTTTTTAGAAAAATAGAATATTGATTTGTATAAAAGAAAGTATGCTTTTGTTAAGTCTAACATAAATAATTGTGCTTTACAACTGTAAAAAATAAATTAAACAAAATTTTATAATGTCACATCATTTGATACAATAATACATCCCGAATATCTTATCCATATCCGGGATGTATCCACGTTATAATTTTTTATTATTTTTTGATCTTCACTGTTTTTGCCTTTGACCATCCGGAATAGTATAATGTACCGTTTACTTTTTTATAAGTTCGAATTCTGACATAATACTTCTTACCAGGCTTTAATTTCTTAACGGTCAGCTTTGTCTTTGATGCTTTCTTTACCGTTTTTATCTTCGTTCCTTTTTTCCTGAATTTCTTATTTATGGAATACTGAATCTGATAACCTGTGATGCCTGTCTGCTTTTTCCATTTCACAAGAAATCCTTTTGATTTTGCAGTAATCTTTCCTTTAATAGAAATCTTTTTTAGCGTTACTTTTTCCTGGCTTGCTCCATTTCCAACATTTGTTTCCCCATTATCTGATTTTGGTTTGTAGAGAATCACATAGCTGACATTATTATCTTCGTTGTAGTCTCCGTCTTTGACGACCGCTTTTAAAGTAAGGTACGCCGCATCATTTTTGTTATAGACAATATCAGCTTTATTTACTGTCATCTGAAGCTGCTTTCTGCCGTTCGCAGATATGACTGCGGTCTGGGCAGCACAAAGCTCTTTTGTCTGTGTTTCATCACGGTAAAGATGCAGTGTCGTATCCGCATTCATATTGCTGTTGTTTGACAGATCTGCCGTCACTACGACCTGATTTCCTGTTTCTTTCAACGCTCCTGTAACCGCGACATCCGACAATCCGACGCTGTCCGTTACCGTACAGTCTTCTTTGTCTGCCTGATCTTTTGCATATATGGAAATCGAAACTTCCTGCGCAGAATCCACACCGGATAAGTCCGTATATACCGTTTCGGCTGCACTTTCTCCCGGATGAATCATAACCGGAATTTCCTTTGTCACGACAGAGCCGCCTGCAAGGGTAATCTTCATCTGCAGGCTGTGAATCGGTGTATCTCCGGTATTCTTCAGATAATAGTCTATGCCGGTCAGTCCGTCTTTCTTTTTACTCTCGTCTATAAACGCACCTGCCAAAGCTGTTTCGCTTTCCGGTTCTTTCGTCAGATACATCAGAGAATGATGCGCTGTTTCATTGTCTTTTGTCTGCATTGCATTTATCAGAAATGACCAGTTTCCCTCTGCATCCAAAGCAAGGGAAATATATCTTATCACCGCTCCTTTTTTCTCATACAATGTAACCGGCTCGCCGTATCCGCCTTCCCGTGCCATAGAAGCTGCAATGCTGCCCGTATCCGTTTCTCCATCATACAGACTCCATACATATTCGCTCTTTTCTCCGTTAGAGCAGAACTTTGCCGTACTTCCGAATGCGCTTTCTCCGGCAGAAAAGGATTTTATTGTTTCGTCTGAGGTATTGTAACGGTATAATGTGCCGTTTAAGAAAATTTCTACTGTTCCCCCTTCATAACGCATTCCGGATACTGCAGTGGAAGATGCATCGCTCACCAGTTCCAGAAGGGATTCCAATGCCTGATTTTCTCCGTTAAAAATCACATTTTCTTTTTCTTCTCCCTCGCCGATCTGTACGGCATAAACTGCTTTTACGGCCGTACCTTCCCAATATGTGATAAAATCCTCTATCATTCCGAAGGACTGTGTCAAAAGCTCTTCCTCTCCAAAAGCCTCTCCGTTCCAGACTGCCGTATAAACAGCATTGTTCCCTGTCTCCTGCATCAGATCCGCCGCATCGTTGCGTACCCATGACAGAATAATTTCATCACTTCCGTCACAGATTCTGGGCATCGTATCACAGAATTCATTGTCTGTTACATAAGTCTGTCCGATAAATGTACCGGAATCTTCGTCAAATACTGCAAAACAGATCTCGGAATTTTTTGCAATATCTTCTAAAACAGCTTCGCCGTCACTGTCAATATCACCGGTCACTTCTGCCTGTGCTTTCTGCCATGCAAGCACCAGTCTGCCATTTACGACTTTCATATCCGCAAACATATCGCTGCAGCCGTTATCCCATACCGGCTGTGGCTCGGACCAGATGCCATTTTCACATACGGAATATTTCAGCACAGAGCTGTCCAGTGTATTTCTTGTACTGTCATAGGACCGGAATACCAAAACATCTTTATCGCCGATTCTGGCCTGCATCGGAAGAGACGAAGGCAGTATTCCGTCCATTAAAACAGTTTCACTTACCGAAGCATCCCCTGCGCCGCCTGTCGCATCCACTTCTTCCTGTGCACTTACTCCGCCGCCGTTCCAGCCGCTTTCGTATGCGGCAAATGAAGTGTCCATAGCAGACAGAGTGCCCTGTGAGAACATGCTTTCCTGCTTTAAACCTGCGGCTTTCTGCCCGTTCCTTGCGGCATCGTCCCACAAAACCTTTTTGTAAGTTGCCAGTTCTTTTGTATAATCAATCACGAAAACAAGCTGCAGCCGTACCGACGCGCTTGCTTCTATGGATCCGCTTGACACCGGAAGCACTACTATAGGAATAGAAGCCTTACCCTGCGCCCCAATTGCTGCGACTTTATTTATTCCATAACCGCCCTCCAAGGTAACGGAAGGAGTAATCGAAAACGAGCTGTCTGTTAAATTTACGATTTTTCTCTGAACGTCATATACCGGCACACCTTTGAGTGAACCCTTAATTCCGCCATTCAAATTCAGATACAGAAACCCGATTGGAGTAAGAAATTCCCGTTCCGCTTTTCCGCTCCATTTGACATCTGTTTCTATCTTTCCTTCCTGAGAAATCAGATAGCCGTTTTTATCAAAAGAGCATTCAAAATATCCTATTGCAGATAATTTCGGAGATGCCTTAAATATATTCTGTGAATCAAGTATGCTTGCAGATTTCGTTCCGTACTTTTTCATCTTTTTATGCAGATCCACAATATCCTTTTTGATATTCTCGAGGTCATCCATATTCTTCTTATACTGATTCCATTCCGTTTCATCGTCCAGCAGGCTGCTCCTTCCAATGCCGATCGAGCCTTTTATCTTATAGGATCCGTCCGGGTTTTCCTTTCTGCTGATCTCCACAGGATACATCGGACTGCTGAACCCCCATGTGTCCGGGAAAAAATCAGATACGCCTTTTGCGGAACCGGAAGCATTTTTTCCGATTGTCAAACTTCCCCCGCTTCCACTGCATCCTCTGCTGTTCTCCAGATCAGTATCCACCGTAATTTTACATCTCGCCACGGAACCGTCCGCCGCCGTTCCCACAATCGTCGTTGTCCCTTCGGAAATGCCGGTTACCGTAAGAGTGGCCTTCTTTGTCCATACCATATACGATCCGTCCGTTCCCCGTTTCGGCAGACTTTTGTCCAGCGGAAACGCCCCGCCTTTTACCGTAGCTATTGACGGATCTTCTGATACCCATCTGACAGATGCCGTGGCCTTTTCTAACTTTCCGGGATCATCTTCATATGCATGAACCACTATATTAGTGAATTGCCCTTTTTCTATGGTACAGGCAGATCTGCACTGTATCACGTTGCCGGTTGGAGCAGGATCTGTCCTGTTCCGCCTCCTCCCCTTTCTCCGCTGGTTCCATCGTCTGCCATAGACCAGAGATCAGATGACAGATTAATATGCAAA
>CAOKHR010000269.1 GCA_948468325.1 uncultured Lachnospiraceae bacterium
TGTCCACATTTTCTGCAAAACATGTCTTCTCACTCCTCGTTTTTAATAATATATATAAGCTTCCATATCGCCCATACATCTGTAGTTAGTTACGCTTCTGTCTACGCGTCTGTCCTCATCTTTGCCCGTATATACGTAAAGACTTTCGTTGCTTATGTACAAAATACAGTCTTCAGCCAGATAAGCCTCACCATATTCCTGTGCCTTTCTGCTGATCCTGATACTGTCTCCCTTTAAAGTATACAGTTCCAGTACGCCTTCTGCGAATCCGTCTCCGCCTCCTGAAGAATCACTGAATATTATTTGATTTCCGTCTTTTTCTATCGATGACACTGTTACATTTCCTGCAATTTTTTCACTTTCACCGTCTTCATATTTCCAGAGGGCAGATCCCTCATCTTCATCGTTTATATCGTCAAAATAATAATAAACATTGCCAATCCAACCGCCGGTACCCACGCCGTCTTTATAAGTGGATGCAGTCCTTGCATTATCTGAAAGCTTCTCCTCCACAAGTACTCCGTCATCTAAACTGCACATTTCCAGCTTTCCTGATGAATAAGAAAAGGAAAGTACCATTTTGGAACCATCTTCTGAAAAACTCACACCCGTCGGACAATCACTCCCTTTATACTTCTGTTCATTTGTCCCAACCGCATAATAAATGTCATCTGCACTCTCTGCGGAAGACGGCTCTTCATCCTCATCATCATATGCTTCGTAATCTTCATCAGACAATAGGTCCAGCAGGTCATCCGCGTCATAAATGTCGTCAATCGGAATTTTCACAGAACTTCCCTGCACTTTCCGGTACATGGAAAACCGGTTCGCCGCATCGCAGACAACGGAGCGGTCTATATTTTCCACAATCAATACAGGTTCGCTTCCCTGTTCATAGTAATATAAATCATATACCTCCTGATCGTATGTTCTCTCTTTGAGTTCCTGCCTGAGTTCTATTCTTCCTTCCAGATTGCTATAGCGTTCTGCCGCTTCTTCATATCCCTGTATATCATAAGAATACCACTGATTATGCAGGTCGTCATAATAAAACAGATAATTTTCATCATCGTAATAATAATCATCATTGTAATAGCTGTACATATTCATATCCGAGTCAAAATCCAGGTAACTGTAGAAACGGGCACGGCCTTCTGCTCCATCCTCAAAATAATACTCATAGTCATCTTCAGACACCGCATTTTGTTCTGTCGTCACCGAAAGAAAATCCCGTCTGTCCGGTTCTGTTATCCCCGCGTCACTGTCTGCATAAGTGTCGTCGACACAATCATACAGCGATACTGACTCCGTCCTTTTTACCGTATAATATACGCTTTTTGTTTTCGAATCATAAGAACATATATCTTCCACACCGGCAGAAATTTTCTCTTCTTCTCCGTCGAAACTGTTTACATATAATATTCTGTCCCCGTCCGCATTTTTCTGATATAAAGTAAAATCCTTTGATACCACATCTGTATTCGCCAGATCTTTGCCAATCCGCTCACCGTCTTTGCTTTCTATATCAAAGAGATACAAATCAAAATGCTCTTCGTCTTTTGTTTTTGAGTAGGAAATTGTCTGTTCATCCTTTTGCACATCAAAATAACTGACATCAGAATCTATTTCTGTTTCGTCATCTCCGTTTAAATAAATTAAATCGCCCGCATTTGTTTTGTATACCAAAGCATTTCCTTCTAAAACAGACAAATTATCTACCCTGCCGTCAATCTCTTCTATGTATTCCTCGTTTTCTTCCTCCTCCTGCTTTATCTTTGACACCGGAATACGGCATAAAGCCGAACCGTTTTCATAATCCACCCTGCTGTAAAAATACAAATACTCCCCGTCTTTTGAGAAGCCCATGACCAGATTCTCGGATTCATCCTCAAATCTTACATCGGATACAACACAGGCGTCCCTGTCCTTTTTTACATTCGGCGTATAATAAATTTTCCCGTTTTTATAATACGCCACCTGATAATCTCTGTTCCCGCTGCCGCCAATCAGCTTAACCGCCGCAGCCACAAGGACAACAATCACTGCAGCGCCCGCCACAGCCGCCAGAATCAACGGCAGCTTCTTCAAACGCTTCTTCGGCACACCTCCCATCGGGGCCTGTGCCCCATATGGCATATCCCCCGCCGTATACGGCATACCGCTTTCCGCGCCATACTGTCCCGCCGCATTTACGCCTGCACCGCACTGCGGGCAAAACGCAGAATCCGGCAGCAGTTCACATCCGCAATTACCACATTTCATTCAAAACTCACTCCTTTTTACCCTTCAAAACCGTCTGTTACGTTGTTATCACAAATACACAGAAAGCGGAAATACCCATCTCATATATTGCAGCACCGGCACATATTCCGAGAAATCAAAAAACACGGGATACAGCAGCAGCTGCGCCATAATCAGAACGGCTGTCCATGCCAAAAACGACACTCTGTTTCTCCACAGACGCCCAAAGACCAGCATCCAGAGGCTTCCCGCCAACAAATACAGCAGCAGTTTACCGGCTTCCGCCATAACGCCCCGGCTGCTTTCTGCAAAGTACACTGCTGCCAGTCCGGCTGCGGCGGCTATTGTTGCCGAAGCAAGGTAATTCAGATATTCATAGATATATCTGTCCCTGCGTGCCAGGGCATTTTTGACCTGATCCTTTTTTTCAAGGCTTTCCCCATATGCCATAAGGAGAATTGCAAACAGAAATATCCCGATACAGCCCTGGACCGGATAACAGACTCCGGCTTCTTTTAAGCCTTTTTGATCCGTATCCACATTTTTAATCTCTACAGAAAAAACCTTATCGCTTTCTCTGTATTCCAGATTTTTCAAAAGCAGCCGTTCTTCCATTTCCTGCTGTTTTTTATTGAAAATATCCGGCACCTGTTTTTGCAGAAGGATTCTGCCGTATACTCTGAAAAACGAAGCAAAAAACGTTTCTTTTGCAACTTTTCCCTTCGTTGTAAAAGGCGTCTCCATATATTTTACACATCCGTCGGTATTCGCATCTGCAAATTTCTGCTCAAAATCGTCTGCAAAGACAAATCCGCATTCTATAGTTCCGCTTGAAACATCCTGCCCCATTGTTTCTTCATCCTGATATTCCAGAAATGTAAAAACACTGTCCTCCTGCAGCAGAAAATCCGCTATTTCTGCCGCATATCCCTCTTTTGCATTGCATATGCCAACCTGTATATTGTCCTGCTGCGGCAGTGTAATGTGTAAAATGACATAGACTACAAACAACATGCCTGCTGCCTGCATCCAGCAGATTTTTTTTCTGCACCACGCTTTTAACTGGAGCGTGTACCAAATCCAGTATTTTTCCATAACAATAATGTTCCTACCCCGCCTGTCAGTACAGCTAACAGCAAAATATGAATCACATCATTCCCCTGCAGTGTCTGAAACAGCATTCCCGCTTCATACTGACTCCATATCTGCATCGGGAAAAAGCTTCCTGACATCCGCAGTCCTTTCGTCAGATACGCTGCCGGTATAATCGTTCCTGAGCAAAGCATCATAACCGCATTTACAGCCAAAAGACATACGGCTCCGTGGTTTTCTCCTCCTGCCAGAGCATAAATCAAATGAAAATAAGACGCAATTCCCAGGCAGAACGGCACAAGCTGCAAAAATACACTCTTTTCCAACAAAAGAAACGGCTG
>CAOKHR010000270.1 GCA_948468325.1 uncultured Lachnospiraceae bacterium
GGTAGAGAATCCGGAAAGCTTGTCAGAGTACGGTTTTGATGAGCCGTCCAATGTCGTTACATTTACGACGGCCGAAGGCAGCGTAACACTTACCGTCGGCATGCAAAATCCTGTGACGGACCAGTATTATCTGACAAAGAGCGGGGACGATGCGCTGTATCTGGTGAGCAGCGGCTTTCCATCTGCGTTTGAAAAGACGGCAGAAGATTTAAAAGCTTCTGTGGAGGAAAGTACGGAAGAGATTCCGCAGGAAACAGAAAGCTGATAAAAAACAGTTCTGCATCCCGTTTTAGTTTTCTTTATCCGACGAGGCCGCCTCATTCTCTTTCTTTCGTCCTTCCATATACCGAAACATCGCAAGGTAAACCCAAAGCAGAACAGGGATGAGAATTGTAAGTCCGATTGAGATTTTTAAGGCATCCAGAGCCCATGGACTGTCAATCAGTGCAAAGACAAGCGTTACCAGATACATACCGACAAGAAGAATAACGCCTAAAATGGCGCCTGCGCGCTTCATATTTTTCATAATAAATTCCTTTCGTGTTATTAAGCTGTTGTTTTAGAATAAACGTAGCATATCATCCTCTGATTTGCAAGATTTTCCTTTTCATTTTTGTAAGAGTGATGTATCATATTTACCATATGGATAAAAACAGCAAAACAAAAAAGGAGGAGAAATGGATACCAGCAAAATTTTATCAAATAAGTTTTATCTGTATCTGACGGAGTTTTTTGCAGGAATGTCCGTGATGGCTGTGGAATTAGGCGCGAGCAGGCTGCTTGCTCCTTATTTCAGTTCTTCGCAGATTGTCTGGACAATTATTATCGGCACCATTATGATTGCGATGGCTCTTGGAAATATTTACGGAGGACGGTATGCAGATAAAAATCCCAATCCGGACAAACTATACGGAAGGATTTTAATTGCAGCAGTCTGGATTGCAATGATTCCCGTTGCCGGAAAATATGTGATTCTTGGCATATCGGCAGTTTTGATTTTTTCCGTAAACAGTAATTTTTTAATTTGGGCGGGATTTTTGGCTTGTATGGCAATCTTCGTATTTCCTTTGTTTTTACTGGGGACAGTGACGCCGTCGCTTGTCAAATATACCATGGACAGTCTGGCAGACAGCGGAAAAACAGTGGGCATGCTGAACGCGTCCAATACGATCGGAAGCATCATCGGAACTTTCCTGCCGACATTTGTGACGATTCCGGCAGTTGGGACATCAATTACTTTTCTGATTTTTGCCGGAATTCTGCTTCTGCTTTCTTTGATTTATTTTGCAGGAGAAAAAAGAGGCAGGGTAAAAATGGCTGTGGGAATTGTGGCGTTTGTTTTTTGCTGTGCGGCCGGTTATTCGGACAGTTTTGCATTCTGGGAAGACGATTTGGCTTATGAAGGCGAATCGGTATACAATTATCTGCAGGTCAGAGAAGATGAGGATTCTGTCATACTTTCCACAAATGTGCTGTTTGGCGTGCAGTCCATAATGAAAAAAGACGGCGGTCTGACCGGAATGTATTATGATTATGCGCTGGCAGCGCCTTTTATGGCAGACGCCATGGAAAAAGAAGATTTGAATGTACTGGTTTTGGGAAACGGCACGGGAACGTTTATGACGCAGTGCAGTAATTATTTTGAAGACGCACAGATAACCGGCGTGGAGATTGACGAAAAAATCACAATGCTGGCGGGAAATTATTTTAACCTTCCAAAAGATGCACAGGTGATTACTTATGACGGACGGGCGTATTTAAATGTTATTGATGAGACGTATGATGTGATTATGGTAGATGCCTATCAGGATATTACCATTCCTTTCCAAATGTCTTCCGTTGAATTTTTTACCCTTGTAAAAGAACATCTGACAGAAGACGGCGTTATGGTAGTGAATATGAATATGCGCGGAGAAAAAGAGGGAAATATCAACCAGTACCTTGCGGATACAATTTCCGCTGTTTTTGACGAGGTTTATACGGCAGACGTAACAGGGTCCACAAACAGGGAACTGTATGCATCGAATTCCGGTGTAATGCTTAAGAATTTTGCTTCCGGCAGAAAGCAGATTTTAAATGACCGGCTGTCAGAAATGATGGAACGGGTATTTCTTGGAATGAAAAAATACGAGGCAGGCAATTACCGTATGACGGACGATAAAGCGCCAGTGGAAGTTTTAGGAATGCAGGTAATTGATGATTTGATTGAAGGCGAAATCGGATATTATAAAGAAATTTTTGAAAAGGAGGGGATTTCGGGACTTTTGGAGCAGATGTAAAATAGCAGAAGCTTCGGTATACATTCCGGCATACCGAAGCTTCCAGGGGAGGATAAGTATTCTCGCATCTTTTGTACTGGTTTCCAAAGAGTGGGTGGGGGATTCATCTCTTTGGAGACAATGATAGTATGATGCAAAAATAATATATTTATACGTTCCGCCAAAAAAAGTTTTGATTTTCCCAATTTCCCACCGTCTCATGTTCACTTTTTCTGAAAACAGATTTCTGTGCCGAAAGTTATATATTGTTTTCATTTGTGGGAATATGGTATAGTTTGATACATCAAAGATATAAGTTTATTTTCAAAAAAAGCAGAATTGGGAAGGAGAGGGGGAGGCAGGTGAATGGCAAAGCTTCTTTTAAACGTTATGGGCGATATGGATAGCATCAATGCCAAACGGAGGACATTTTCAGACACACTCCGGAAAGAAGACAGGGAATTTAAAAAATGAAAAGGGAGAGTAAAAGAAAATGAAAAAGAAACTAATGAAAACCACAGCAAAGATCGTATCGCTGCTCCTTACAGCAGCCATGCTGCTTACCTCGCAGGGCGTCCCCGCACTGGCGGAGACGGCAGGAGAGGCGGCAAACGCAGCAGAGACAAGAGAAATGCCAAAAAACCCGGTACATACCTGCACAAAGAAGAGCGATGGTACGGATACGACAGAGTGGAGCTATGTGTATTTCGGCAGCTACCCGCAGACGGAAGTCACAGGAGATGATCTGACAGCGGCGATTACCGGGGCTTCCTATGATGCTAATGGAGATGCATGGGTGAATGGGACGAAGTACCGCAGGATGAAAAAGAGCGATGCAAATAACAGCTATTCCGGTAACGGTTATTTTCCATGGAATGGTGAGAATGACTATCATTATTTCAAATGGGAACGGATCAAATGGCGTGTATTAAATAACGATGGGAATACACTGTTTGTCGCAGCGGACAAATGGCTGGACTGCAAGGCTTATCACGATTCGGGCAGTTCCATTACATGGGAAAACTGTACGCTTCGAAACTGGCTCAATAATAATTTTTATGGAACGGCATTCAGCAGCAGTGAGCAGGGGGCAATTGTAGAGCAGACAGTTGCGAAGGAAGACAATCCTTAATATAATACAGAAGTCGGGAACGATACCAGGGATAAAGTATTTCTGCTTTCGCTTTTGGAAGTGATGAACCCGGATTATGGATTTTGTGAGGATGACAGAACATATTCGATGAGCCGCATGATGCAGCCAAGTGATTATGCGCATGCAAGAGGAGCACGTGTAGATACGAGTATGCATTGGGCAGGCGGCAACTGCCAGTGGTGGCTGCGGTCGCCGGGCGATTCCTATAGTGCCGCGAATGTCTACGGTATCGGTTACGTCAACAGGATTGGTCT
>CAOKHR010000271.1 GCA_948468325.1 uncultured Lachnospiraceae bacterium
ATTGCCGCCTGTAATGTCACACTTTCACAGACATCGTTTTTTTACAGCGGAAGCGCATGCACGCCGGAGGTGACGGTAACAGACGGGGAAACGGTTTTAAAAGAAGGCGTGGATTATGCGCTTTATGGAAACATGGCGACTACGGTAGGAACGCATGAAATTACGATTGCAGGCATCGGCAGTTATACAGGCCAGACGACAGCTTTATTTGAAATTGTAAAAGCAAAAAATGAAATTATTCTAAGAGCGTTTGACACTTTCTACACTTATTCAGGGCCGGAAGAAGAGGAGATCTACTGTTCTGTCAAAGACAATGCAAAGCTTCATTATTCGACAAATACAAATGGCGCGTCGATTACAGACGACGGCACGCTTTCCGTACAGGACGGATTTTTAGGAACCGTCGTTGTTTTGGTGACGTCCGAAGAAACGGCGTCTTATCAGGCTGCGTCCGCATCTTTTTCCATTGAATTTAAGCTGCGGGGCACTACGATTTCAAGAATACTAAATAAAGGCATTATAGACATGCCGCCGGAAAATGACCATACCGTAACGGTAGAATGGTCGGCGGGTCTTTTGTCGATACAGAGTGTGGGCGGTTTTCAGATCCGCTATTCCAAAGATCCGAATTTTCAGTCTGATGTATACAAAGCAAAAATTCCAATGTTTGTTGCAATGGGATCGATTGTAGACAGCTGTACGATAGACAAACACATGGCCAAAGGGGACCGGATGTATTTTCAGATACGCACGTACAAAAAGGCGTTGGATGGGAAGATGTACTATTCGGACTGGAGCGAAACGGTAGCGCATGATATTGACAGTTCGCTGAAGACTTATTACAGAGAAAAATACAAAGGAAAAAGCCCCAAAAACGGAAAAGTCTATACACCTGATGACGGCGGAAGCATCCGCTATCAATATAAAAACGGCGAACTTGCGGTATATAAAAAACAGAAAATTTACAGCGTCCCTTTTAGAGCTACAATTCCCGATAAAGTGTGGATTTACGGGAAACAATATCCGGTTACGACCATTCAGAAAGGGGCTTTTAAAAATGAATGCATTGACAAAATTGTAATCGGGAAAAATGTAAAGAAAATCGGGGCAGATGCGTTTTCCGGTGTTAGCGGACTGGAGAAAATAACGATTAAGAGCAAAAAACTCAAAGCAAAATCCATAGGGAAAAATGCATTCAAAATCTCGAACTATTACTATCTTAAATACATGGACGGAACACACTATGAAGGTTACGAGCCGGTAAAAGTAGTAGCACCGAAGTCATTGAGGGCAAAATACATAAAGCTTTTAAAGAAAAGCGGATTGCTGCACGGTATTAAATAAGTATTATGCTGTTACGGGAAAATTTCAAATATTGAGATAGGAGAGACTACGTATGAAAACTTTTAAAAAAATAGTAACAATTATGTTGGCGATTGTCCTGCTTATCGGTTTTGCGCCGCTGCAGACGCAGGCTGCGTCAAAAAATTATATGGGCAGGCTGAATGTAAGCTGGGACTTGAAAAACAACAAAATGGTAACGTTTCAGACAAATTATGCCGGAGTCGGTATGAGAAAGCTTAAGGCAAAAATTACAAATTATAAGATAACAGACGCACATGAAGCAGGCTGTAAAAAACTTACTTTTACGGCTCAGTTTGAAATGGGGAAGAAGTTTAAATCGAAGGAAATTCATAAAATATGCAATTCAAAGTATTATAAAAAGAACCATCATATGGCGGGTATGATAAATGTCTATGTTGTTGATTATGATACGGGAAAAAACCTTGTGGCTGCTAATTCGCATGGTGTTACGGTAAGAACTTATGGGTGGAGCACTTTAGATGAAAGAAAACAGGAAGATAAAGACGGATGTTTTTTATATTCCTACAAAAAAGGTATTGCATTTACCGTAATATATCCCAAGAGCTATAAGGGTCTTTGCATCGGTCTGGGCGGAAGCACAGGGTTAACCGTAAAGAAAAATGACACGCGCTTTTGGAATGGGAAAGCGGCATTCGGACAAACATCTTTTTTGAGTATAAAAGATAAATCCATAGCGCATTTTATGCGTGTGAAATAGAATGCCCTGATAGGAAAAGAGGTTAGATTATGAATCAAATCAAAAAAATATTATGCTTTATGTTTGTACTGATTTTAACAGTTTCAGGGCTTGCGCCATATTCTTTTTACGAAAAGAATGAAACTGTAAAAGCGGCTTCTGCCGACACACTGGCATACAAACAATTGCTGGAACAGGGGAAATATGAAGTTTTTGACCTCAATTATTTTTATCTTTTGGATATAAACCGGGACGGAACAGAAGAGTTGATTTGTATGCGCTATTGGTCTGATAATTCCCTTCATGTTTTTACACAGAAAAATGGACAAATTGTGTATCTTGGAACAAGCGGATCGCGTAATGGACCAAAGGAAGTGCCTAAATTTTATTACAGCAAAAAATACAAATCTCTCTGCCGCAAAGAGAAATATGCCACATTTGGCGGCGGATTAATGGGCCCGGCTTATGAATATTCTCATATTTCAGGCACAGAAATGAAAGATTGGAAATATACAGCGGTTATGAAATCGGGATCTACAAGATATTATGCAAAGGGAAAGACCTCATCGAAATATAAGTTTGTCAGCAAAAAGAAACAAAAAGCTTTTTATAAGAAATACTTTGCTCCTAAGTATATCAAAAAGTATACATTATTGAGAAATACTCTGGAAAACCGTGAAGCGGTATTAAATTAGAATTTCGCAAAAGAACAGGAAAGGAAAATACAGGATGAAGAAGATAAAAAAAGAATTATGTTTATTTCTTGCAGTACTGTTAGGGTGTCAGTTCAGCCTTTCTGGGACAATAGCAGGGAAAGCAGAAGAAATTTATGGTACAGGGAATATGGACGCAGAAAATGAAACGGAACTATCTGCGTCCGTGGATATGCAGACAGATACAGCGCCTGCTCCTATGTATATTCCGGAAGCGGAAGAAAAGGAGGGGATTCCCGAGGTAGAATATGCTGACGCAGATCTCACAGAAGATACTATGGTTTCCGTCAAAGGAGATTCTGTATCTGGATTCTGGCAGTATTCGGTAAATTGGGATGATGAGGTGACGATTACAAAATATACAGGCGCGGAAACAAATGTATCAATTCCCAGCACGATAGAGGGGAAAAGCGTGAAATACCTGAAGTATAGTGCATTTTCTGGTAACACATGGACTGTGTCCGTAAATATTCCAGATACAGTTACAGAAATCGGATCCAGCTGTTTTTATGGATGTACCAATCTATCTGTAGTTTCGGGAATGGCAAATGTAACACATATTGGCTCGTATGCTTTTTATAACTGCAGCAATTTAACAACAATTTCATTTGGATCTTCCCTTGCAGAAATAAGAGATCACGCATTTAAAAATTGTGTAAAATTAACAAACTGTACATTCCCGGCTTCGCTTACGGTTATAGATGAATGGTGTTTTGAAAATACCGGATTGACAAGTGTGTCTATTCTTTCTCCTAACGTTAAACTTGGAATGGGTGTTTTTTATAACTGTCAGAATTTAGTTTCTGTGCAGATAAATTCTTATGTGTCATACAATGCAT
>CAOKHR010000272.1 GCA_948468325.1 uncultured Lachnospiraceae bacterium
AAGCTTTAGTTAAGAATGCAAAGAAGAAAAAGAGTGTATTAAATACATTAAAAGCAGCAGGCTTCAAAAAGATTACAGCGAAAAATATTAAAGGCGTAAAATAAGGATTTTGTTTAAACACAGCCGCCGCATGGTTAACCATGCGGCGGCGTTTTTTATCCCATGAGATCAATTCTGCTGCTGCAATTCTTTCAGTTTCCTTTTTAGAACTGCAATTTCTTTCTCCTTTTCCATGAGTTCATTATTTTTTTGGTTAAGCTCCCGGTTTGCCTCGGCATATTCATCATTCTTACGGCTTAGCTCTTTACTTACTTTCATAAGTTCATCCACTTTCGCATCCAGCGCATAAATATACTTCTCAATCTCTAATTCCAAGATTGGCTCTGTCATGACAATAACCTCCTTCAGCAACTTCTCATCTGAATAAAACACACGAATCAGGGATTTATTCAGCAGATTTAAAATTATATTTCTGTTATTCTCACTTAAATATCCCTGTTTGGTTTCTTCATTTAAAATCAGTATAATCTCCTGATAAAAAGAAGTCAATTCTCTGCTGTCAAATTCCTGTCTGGTTTTTTTAGAACGGAGATGTTTGCGGAACCGCAAAGGAAGAAAAGGTATCAAAATACACAGATGTTTGTTTTTAATCTCTTCCAGTGAATATGTCTGAACTTTTATTGCGGGAACTTTATACGAATACGTACCTCCATCTGAAAATTGAATTGTACAGGATAGTTCGTCGGGAACATTTTGGTTATCCTGCAGATATAAGACTGCCGAACGGGGGAATTCCAATGTCATAGGATTATTTTTATAACTTAGCGCAATATGTACATCATACTCAAACATACGAATTACCATAGTTTTATCATTTTTGCTTTCGCATTCAAAATGATAAATATCATGAGACCCGATTAAAACCGTCACATCGGCCCTCACAGATGTAATTTCCCTGGTATCGGAACGTTCCACAGAATATTCTGTCCCCAGAGGTATTACAGGCGTATCTTTCGGATAAGATTTCTGATAAACTTCCTGAATCAGAGGAAAAAGCTGCTCCGGCATGAGAAAGGTTTCCAATTTTAATATTTCATCCCAAAGCTGCGCCTCCGTGGAAAGCTCTTTTGGAAGCCATTTGGAATGTTCCAACTCTTCCAAAATTTCATTAAGATTATAAATGATTTCTTTTTTTACCATAGGCAGTGTCCTTTCTTCTGTAAGCCAAATATACGTGCAAGCACGTCTACCTGGCTCGTTGCTCGCGAAAATAAACAGATTTAAATTTTTAAAATAATTGGTGAACTCCGGCGAAATGCCGGTGAAAGAAATGGCAGAATGACATCTGCCGGACAGGTGTAGTATATCATGTGATTTGAAACAATACAAAGAAAATTTTTATAAAAAATCTCCGGCCACACATTTATGGCCGGAGATTTGCTTTTTGGTATTATTTAATGTTCTTTACTGTAATCTTCTTAAATCCTGCTTTTTTCAGTTTATTCAGCGTATTTTTCTTTACCTTTGCATTCTTTTTCAAAGCCTTTACTACTGTGATGTTTGGTTTTGCCTTAGTCTTATTAAATGCTTTTGTCATACTGGGCAGCTTCGTGCCTTTAAACTGAATCTTGCTTAATTTCTTACAGTTATTAAATGCTTTCTTGTCTATCTTCGTTACTTTTGCACCGATAACTGCTTTTGTCATCTTGCTGCAGTTTTTAAATGCATCGGCGCCGATTGCAACAACTGTATATTTTTTCCCGCCATTTGATACGGTATCAATCTTAGCTGTCTTTTCGTTCTTGCCTTTTATCAGTTTTACAGTCTTCTTATTTGCGTCTACAACCCGGTATTTTCTTCCGCCGGCTGTAAACTCCGTAACGGGCGGTTCTTCCGGTGTTACATTGCCCGGTACATCTACTGTCTGCTTCTTTGCCAGTGCATCCTTTGCTTTTAAAAGCCTCCTCTGCAGTCTTGCCATCTGAACTGTATCCCATGAATCTGTCCATAACTGCGCCTCGCTGTACGCAGCGGCAAATGCATTCCAACTCTCATCTGTATAATCCTGCTTTCCTGCATCAATCAGGACTTTTGCTGATGATAATGCACCTTTTAGCGCATCCCTTGCAGAAATAACTCCCTCTGTCGGATCATCCGTACGTGCAATCAGACCCTGATATGCATTCTGCAGTACATGAATTGCATTATTGATGTCGAAAGAACTTGCGGCCTTTGAAATTGCAAGCTGCGCATCCGACAGGGCATTATCAAAAATTCTGGCGGAATCCGGCGTATATCTGCTGGAATCAACCTTGCTGTATTCAGCAATCAGCCTTTCAAGCTCTGCCTTGTTGCCGGAAACAGAATTGTTCTTTAATTGATTCAATACAGCAACTGCAGCCGCTACATCCTGTGCCGTTGCAGATGGAGATGCAAGCGTTGCATTCGCTGTTTCAATTGCCTGATTAATTTTTTCGATGGTTTCTTCGCTTAAACCAAACGTATTCATGCCCGCAAGATCCTGAACTGCCTTTACAAGCTCTGCTTTATCCACAGCTGACGCATCCGGCTCTTCTCCTTCATAGTTGGCGTAATGGTATGCTTCAAATTCTGCCATAGACGCAAAATTTCCATGTCCCTGCACGACCTGAATCTGCAGATATTTTACTGTATCCTGGTTAACTCCCAAAGCATCCAAATCCAGATCTATCCATGCACCATTCTGACGCTGGGCATCCGTAGTCGTAATTACATCGCTTACAGCTCCACCGGTAAGTGCATGCGTTGTCGAATTAAAATTTGTTCCCCATGCAAAACGGTATTGATAAATCTTTCCATTATTGCCGCCGCTTTCTCTCTGTTGGAACCGCACGGTCGTCATCGGTTCTCCGTCATTTAACTGCAGTGTGAGAATGGCCGGATTTGATCCGCTTACATCAAATCCGCTATACGGAGAATGCCAAAGCGATTCTGTATTGCCGTCAATCGCGTTATCAGCTCCTTCACCGCTCTGCGCGGCATTCGCATAAGACCTTTCAATTCTGTCATCTTTTCCGTTTCTTAACACCGTTACATTTACGGATTTCACCAAAACATCTTTTCCTGATTTCGCTACAACGGTAATTACAGTATCTCCAAAAGCAACCGGGGTAACGGTTCCGTCCCCGCTTACCGTGGCAATTGCCGTATTTGCAGAAGTATAGGTAATCTGTGGATTTTCTCCTGTTACCGCAGCGGTAATCTGTTGTGTTCCATTCTTTGTTCCTTTAAAGACAAGGGAGTTTTTATCCAGCGTCAAAACTTGTTTCGCAGTTTCTACTTTGCGGATAACCAGGTTATCCATAATAAAATCTCTCTCTCCCATATCTCCGGTTTCCTGTCTGCCGTTTGCATACAGACCAAACCACGACTGTCCGTTTGCCGCTCCTGTAATATTAAAACTGTAGTTCCTTGTAAATGACTTCTGTCCGACGCCCGCTGCTGCTGTCTTATCCAGATACGGCAGCAGTCCGTTGCTTTGATCATCTCCCACAATAACGCAATAGCTGTCTGCAGAACCCGATTGATAGTCAAAAGATACTTCATAAAGCTGTCCCGGCTCAAAATG
>CAOKHR010000273.1 GCA_948468325.1 uncultured Lachnospiraceae bacterium
AATATAGCATTCCTGTGGCTTATTGTGACGATTTTGGCCATGGCTCCAATCATGCAATTTTTCCTATTGGTAGAGGGGCGGTTTTAGACACCAAAAATAAAACACTATTATTTCAATAGAGCATAATGATGATTTTTCTTGCCGACAATATTATCGAACAGTTCAATGCGGACAAATCTCTCCTGCTTTTCATATCCAAAAACCTAAGCTGGGGCATTTTTAAACAGGAACTGATTTCCTCGGGTGATGATTCGGATGTGGATTTTTATAATATTTACAAAATTCTGGAAAACTCCCCGATACATTACAAATACTTTCCAATTCCCCCCTGCTCCACTACTTCTTTCCCCAATAGAGTGATTGCCTGCGCCGGACATTCGTTAATACAGCGGTAGCACATCGTACACCGACTGTCCGGTACGGCTTTTCCCCCGTCCAGACGCAGATTCTTCATCGGACAGAGGCCGACGCATTTCCCGCAGCCCACACATTTTCCGGTATCGATTCTTAACTGAGCGGAATACGCTTTGGTCTTATGCCCGAAATACAGTCTCTGCCCGAAAAAACCTGCCAGACGGCTGCCAAAGCCCAGCCCGTCCCGCGGAGGCCTGCCGTTTTTCAGCCGTCCCGCGGCTTTTCTTATTTTCAGTTCCGCTTTTTTTACAAGAAGCCGGTTTTTGGAAAGCGGCTTTTTCAATACCTTTTCATCGCATATGCTGTCGGGCATCCTCAAATGTAGACCACCTGTAATAACAGCGCCGTTTTTTTGCAGCAGACGGGCCAAAACGCCCGCACCGTCGCCGCTGAATAATCCCATTGTAGCAATGACAAAGACTTTTTTCCCTTTCCATGCGCTCTGATGCGCCGTGATATAATCCCGCAAAATTTTCGGAACAGTGCTGTACTGCACAGGATAACCGAGGACGATTTCTTCATGCGCCTCTATATTACGCAATGCACAGTCCTCTTCTATGGAAAAAGCCCTTGCACCAGCCTCATACGCTTCGAGAAATTTCTCCACGCAGTATTTTGTGTTTCCGGTTCCGCTGAAATAGATTCCGATCATGTAGAATAAACACCTCTTTTCCTACCTCAATTGTTTTACAAAAGCGTCTTTTTATTTCCTCATCACTGGCATCATATTGAGCCATTCTCAAAAATTCTCTGACTGAAATATTCATATAATATAACTTGTGAAAAAAATGTACTAACATTTTTCTCATAAAAAATTGATTCTATCATCACCCCTAACAACAATGTCTGCAGCAATGTAATCCCGGTTCTGATACTGGTTGCTGCATATTTTTTTATTAAGATTTTTTTACATTTGGATGTTTCCCGTTTATCCATTTCATAAATGACATTTTCAGGCTATACTCCGCTTCTTTTCTTTATCTCTTATTTTCTAATTATATCCCTCTGCCCCTTTCATTGTATTGTTGAATATATTCTCTTAATTCGCGAATTTATTTTACGAATAAATCCATTCCCACAATATTTTCTCCTGTAAAATATCACAAAGAATTTTAAAATTCCTGTGGTTCTTTCACCAAAGGAATCCTGTTATTTTTCATAGAATACAAGCGTGAGTCTGTCATTCACCTTTCTCGTCTTATCCGTCCTGCGGTACCCCATTTTTTCATATAAATAGCAGTTCTTTTCTTCCTGCAGAATGGTATCCAGTTCCCATTGTCCGCAGCCGTGGATTTCCTCACAAAGCCTGATCGCCTCCTGTGCGATTCCGCGCCCCTGAAATTCCGGCAAAATAAAGATGGGTGAAATTCTTTTGTTCTTACCGGGCTCTTTTTTATCAACAACACGGACGGCTCCTACTTTCCGGCCCTCAAAGCATATAAAATAATAGTATGTGAATTCCTGCTTCAATCGCATGAAAACTTTTTCGGCTGCCTCGCTCGCCGGATTCGTTTCATAATCCTGATATTTATCGAGCAGCTCCTGAAACGCCTTTTTCTGCATTGCGTGCAATCGCTCCGCATCCTCTGTGCCCGCTCTTAGCAGTGAGACTTTCTTCCGGAATTTTTCCAGCCTGTAATGCTGCTCATCGTCCAGTTCTTTTACACCGTTTTTGTAGTCATAACCCTTTTTCCGGTAAAATTCTACCGCCGTGATCGAGGCCGGGATTTCAATCCTATCCGCCCGCAGAAACAGTTCGTCTGCTTCAAGGGTATCTATAATAAAACTTCCGATTCCCTGATGATGCAATTCGGGAAGCACGAAAACCATGAGCAGGATACTTTCCGTAGGGCTTCCCCAAAAACTGGATATGGAGCCGACACCGACGATTTTATCTTTACGCCAGAACACATATACGTTCGCATATTCTGCAACTCCTTTAAACCAGTTCACATCATGGGACGCGACGAGTTCTTCCATCGCCTCCGCTCCATAGTCTTTCACGTTGACCTCCCTGAAATTCCTCGCAATGAGCCTGACGATTGCTTCCGCATCCTCTTCCTGACAAAGTCTGACCGTAACTTCTGTTCCATCTGCTAATTTCATAAAAATAACCACACCTTTCTCTCAACCTGCACGACCTGCTGCTCAGTCAGCGCCAAAAGTACAGCTCTATCGAAGCCTTTGCACCATGAACATATGTCCGCCGGGCAAACAAAAAATACACCGGACATGGGATGTGTCCGGTGCACTTCATGATAAACGTCAGCATTAAAATAATATAAGAACTGCAAAACCGCATTTACCGTTTTCCATGCACAGACACATCGAACCTATTCTCTGTAACTGTGCACTTTATCGGATAACAATTACAGATGAATACGTCCATAATACATGTACATGTAATTCGCTGTGTTCTGCAGGTTCTGCATATCAATAACCTTTTCTTTCTCTTAGTCTCTTTAAATATTTTTATAAGGATATCACAGGGCGGATGGCGTGTCAAGCATTTCTGTCCAGGCTTTCAGTTAGGCTTTCAGTTAGGGCCGGATTGTAGATTTAACGGCAAATCTTATCCCAACGATTTCAGATTCTTTCTGTACTCCTGCATCTTAGATTCTTCCGTATGGTCTATAACAAACTGCAGCTCATTTGTGACTTTCTCACGGTCATATGGTAAATATGCCGTTACCGGCACGAAGTTCGAAACGGTGTCTGCCAAAAGATGGGTGCGTATATTCAGGTTGTTGACCAGTATCTGCAGTTCACGGATACGCTCCTTTTCCCCGGCAGGTATGAATAAGCCTTGCTGTGCCATTTTGTATAATTCCGTATCCGGAAAAAGAGTGAGCGCATCCACGGAAACAAAATACGGATTGAGCCGGCTGAAAATCTCCGCACTGTTCATCGCATTTCTGTATCCGCCGTCTTTTCCTGCAAGTCCTGTCATATAAACAAAGTAATATTCAATACCCGCTTCATCCAATTTCCCGCATTGCTCCAGAATATCAGCTGAAGTATAACCCTTACCTGCGAGAGCAAGTGTTTCATCATCGCCGCTTTCCACACCGATACTCAGTCCGTTAATGCCCATTGCTCTTAATTTTCTAAGCTGCCACACCTCTTTATCTTTAATGTCACGAATACTTGCAAACATGGCCATTGTCCGGCACTTAA
>CAOKHR010000274.1 GCA_948468325.1 uncultured Lachnospiraceae bacterium
ATTCAGTGCCAGATATTTGTTGCCCACCAGTTTTTTTAAAATCTCGGCCCTTGTAGCGCTTGTGCCGATTCCGCTTCCCTTAATCTGCTCTCTGAGTTCTTCGTCCTCAATCAGCTGCCCTGCATTTTCCATTGCTAAAATCATGGAACCGGAATTGTAACGCTTAGGCGGCGATGTCTCGCCTTCCTTAATCTCGTAACCTTCGATTTGGAGTGCATCCTTTTTTTTCAAAGACTGGATATGCTCTAAGAGCTCCGGATTACAGGCTGCTCCTTCTTTTTCCGGATTCTTTTTCTTCTGAAAGGAATACTGCATAATTTTTAAATAGCCTTCTTCCATAAGAACTTTGAAACTGGCAAAAAAATGCTCTTTTTCCTCTACCGAAGCCGTAAGGGAGATTTTTCTGTAAACTGCCGCCGGATAGAAAATAGCAAGAAAACGGCGCACAATTGCTTCATAGACATTTATTGCCCTCTCATTTAATGATTTCAATGCACCCATGCCCTGTCCTGTCGGAATTACTGCATAGTGGTCGGTAATCTGTTTATCATTGACATATCTTGTTTTGGCAATATTTTTATAAGATCCGTTTTCTAAAATTTCTTCTGCAAAAGGGCGCATGCCCGGAATATTTCTAAGCCCTTTAATATTCTTTTCAATTTCTTTTGCAACTGCAGTGGAAAGAACTCTGGCATCCGTACGCGGATACGTTACCAGTTTTTTTTCATACAATTCCTGCACAATTGCAAGCGTTTCATCCGGACTCACTTTAAAAAACTTAGAACAGTCATTTTGCAGTTCCGCCAGATTGTATAATAACGGCGGATTTTTTGTCTCTTTTTTCTTCTCTACTTTTTCTACCAGCATGGGCAGCCCCGTAAGAGATTCCATAAATTCTTTCGCCGTTTCTTCTTCCAGAAAACCGTTTTCTTTATACAGTTTCGGAGACTGAAAATAACGGGATTTCGGATTTACCCGCCATTCCGCATCAACTGTTTCTCCTTTTAAATTCAGTTTTGCAATCACACGGTAAAAAGGCGTTTTGACAAAATCGCGGATTTCCCGCTCCCTGCGTACCACCATGCCAAGCACACAGGTCATAACGCGCCCTACAGAAATGACGGCATATTTTTCTTTCAGAAAAGACGCAACCGCATCGCCGTATTTCAGTGTCAGAAGTCTGGAAAAATTAATTCCCATCAAATAGTCTTCTTTCGCCCTGAGATATGCGCTTTTGGCTATATTGTCATATTCCGAAAGATCCTTTGCTTCCCTTATGCCGCGCAGAATTTCCTCTTCTGTCTGGGAATCAATCCATACCCTTTTTCTTTTCTTATTCTGTACCCCCGCCATCTGCTCTACCAGCCGATAGATATACTCTCCCTCACGTCCGGAGTCTGTGCAGACATAAATCGTATCAACATCCTCCCGGTTTAAAAGGCCTGCCACAATTTTATACTGATTTGCAGCACTGCCGATTATCTCATATTTAAATTTTTTCGGAATAAAAGGAAGCGCAGACAGACTCCATTTTTTATATTTTATATCATATGCATCGGGATAACTCATAGTTACAAGATGTCCCACGCACCACGTTACAACTGCCTGTTCGCCTTCTCTGTACCCGTTATAGCTTTTCATATCCATTTTCAGAGCTTTTGCAAATTCCTGTGCTACACTTGGCTTTTCCGCTATAAACAACGATTTTGCCATAAATAAAATCCTCTTTCTATAATTCCGTCATATCCACCAGAATCACCCTTTTATCTTCTCCGGCTTTTTCCACCAGTGCCGGAGCAAATGTACCGCCCGAAAACAAAAAGCAGTACTTTGCACTGATTCTGGCTTCTTTCATAAGTTCTTCTAATTTTTCATACTCTGTATATTCCATCTGCTCCTGCGACCATCTGCAGATTCCCACAATCGTTTCATGTTCATCGTTCTGTGCAGCAATATCAATGATTCCCCCTTTTCCAATCCATGTTCCGATGTCACGAATTTCAAACGGAAGCCTGCCTGCCCTGTTCATAAGTTTTAAATATTCCGTACAAACTTTTACAAAGCAGGATTCCAAATATTCCTGCAGCTCACTTTCAATATATCTGTCATAAAATTCTTCCGGTGTATTAATATAAAAATCCGACAAATTGGGATATACAAACCGATACCAGAAATGAATCCATGTGTTTTTAATCCGGTATATGACTTTTTGTGCTTTTGCCCGTCCTGTTATCTCAAAGGAAACTATTTTTTCCACAATATCGGATTCGATCAGCTTTTTCAAATATCTGCGAATTTTAACACCCGAATACCCCGTATATCTGCAGAGCTCTTTCTGTTTTTTGCATCCTGCTGCAATTGCAGTTAAAATCGTATGATATTTTCCCAGATAACGCTCTGCTGTAAAAAACAGTTTATTGTCCGCAGAAAGAATCCTTTTACAGACATTTTCTTTTATACTTTCTTTTGCGTTCCAATGTTTCAAATAGTTCCTGACACTGCCGAAAATACCGAAAATTCCCACGCATTCACTGACTGTGTTCTCCGGAAACATGCGGACAATGTCCAGAAACTGTAACGGTTCAATTTTATAAACAGCATCAATCCAGGAACTGCTTTTGCCCAAAACAGACTTCATCTTCTGCTCCACAAATGCAGGTGAAGAACTGCACAGCAATATCATAATTTCATTCCGCGCAGAATTTCTCTGTTTCAGGTTTAATATTTCTTCTAAAAAATCAGAATTCTTCTTTGCAAGATACTCAAACTCGTCTATCACAAAAACAAGTTTGCTTCCGTCACTGCTGTACATGTTTTCGAAATAGATTTCATAATCTGCCTCTTCCTCATCCAAAGGATACCGGCTGGCTATTTGGGCCGCAAATCTCTTTTTCTGCTCCTCCTCAGGCAATGCTGCCGCCCGGTAATAAAAATATTCTTTCCCCTTTAAAAACTCCCGCACATACTGCTCTTTTTGGCATCCGTCGCTCCCATAAAGAACTGCCAGCTGGTTTTTGGATTCGCTGTACGCATAATCCAGCTCTTTTACCGATGCTATTTTCTGTATCATCCTATCCCCCAATATTACACATTAGCCCATATTCTGCCGGGCTACAAGTCCATCTGCCCCGTACTTCTTCCGAAGCGCAGGTTTTTCTATTTTACCGGTTGCATTTCTGGGAACTTCCGCAAAAATAATCTTTTTCGGACGCTTATATCTCGGAAGCTCTCTGCAGAATTCTTCAATTTCTTCTGTCGTACATTCCATTCCCTCTTTGATGGAAATAATTGCACCCGTAATCTCCCCAAGCCTTTCATCCGGCAGGCCAATCACCGCCACATCCTTAACTTTTTCATATGTGCTTAAGAAATTCTCAATCTGCACCGGATAAATATTTTCACCGCCGCTGACAATGACGTCTTTCTTCCGGTCTACCAGAAAAATAAATCCGTCCTCGTCCATTCTGGCCATATCACCTGTATACAGCCAGCCGTCTTTTAACGTCTCCGCCGTAGCCGCCGGATCATTATAATAACAAGT
>CAOKHR010000275.1 GCA_948468325.1 uncultured Lachnospiraceae bacterium
TGGAGCCCTGCGGTTTTGTCACAACGGTAGAAAGCTCAATTGTTGCGTTTGACCCTGTCCATTCGTTAGCCAGGTAATTCTGAATTGCCTCGACAGACCCTTCGACATCAACATCTATCCCGTCTGCACCTTCCGTAATTGTAAAGGCTCCGTTTTCCCTGCTCAAACCACAGTTAACAGCCTCCTGATTTAAATTCTCTGTGTTGACCCCAAGCAGCGTTGTTATTTTATCTTCATTGCTGCCAAATGCAATCTCAAACCGTTTCGGTTCTCTTTCCAAATCTTTCTTGTCCTTATAACGGGAAATCAGATTTCCTGCCTTACCCAGATTTAATGCTTCCTCAATTACTTCCGGATTCGCTATCTCAAGCCCCATATCTTCTGCAGATACCTGAATGCTTTTATCTCCGGTTGTTAAAGTAAACACTGTATTTTTCAGAGAATCCGTATACGATGCAAGCGCCCGCTCCGCCTCCGAAGCAGTCATTCCGCTGACATCAATATCTCCGATATACACCGTGTTTGGAATTACATCCTTTTCATCTGCATCTACCATCATCAGGGAGCGTCCTGCAAATCCAACCGTAAATACCAAAGCAAATAACGGCAGTAGTTTAAAATATTTCTTCATGCTATCATCCTCTCTGTATTTTTCAATTTTTGATACCTTATATTTTAAAGCATTTTACATATCATTTTCAAGATGCATATCTACGAATATATTTGACATAATTCCACTATTTCTGTATATTTGTAACATATGAAACTACACAACCAGAGATACCAGTGCTGTCACTACCATGGAAGCCACCAGCAGGACTGCAATAATTCCAGCGATTGCGCGGTTTCTTTTGGGATTAAAAAAATTCATATTATCACCTCATTTTAATTTTTATAAAAGTCAGAAAGGATAACAACTATGCATTTACCCATTCCTGTTTTTTTCATTGCTTTTGCTGTTTTTGTTGTAATTCTCGCAGTAAAGCGGTCCCGTCAGACGCGTCATCAGGAAAACACCAACGAAGCATTTTTAGAACGCGAACGCCAGGCAAACACTACTCGCAAAAAAGATATTTCCAATCTGGATTATCTGCCTTTTTCCGCAGATGCACTTCCGTTAGGCAGGCTTTCAGATGAAGAAATCTCCAAATACGAAAAAATTTTAAAAAATCTTACCGGCAAAAGAATCATTAACCTGTCACAGTATTCCAACACGGATTTAAAACTTATGTATGGTCCTGCAAATCTGAATGATTTAAGCGAATATGATGATAACTATCACACACTTGCCGAAACACTTTTGAACTATGCCGGCAGGATGGCCTCCTTACAGCAATACGGCGATGCCATCAAAATTTTAGAATACGCCATGAAGCTTCGGATTGACAGCAGTCAAATCTATCTTATGCTTGCCAGATTATATAGAGAACAGCATTCACCGGAAAAAATTAAGGAAATTGAAGATGCGGTCTCTTCCATGGACGCATCGTTTGCTTCTTATGTACTTCCCAAACTTTAACGGCCCTGATACCTGTGAATAAGCTGGTCTGTCAGCCGTGATGCCTCGCTGCGCGTCAGACTCTCAATCGGAACATCCAGATTTATATTATGGCATTTGATAAAATCCATCAGATATTTTTTCTGTCTTATCGTTGCGGGAGTCTGCCGTTTTGCTCTGTACTGCATCTCTTTTCTTTCAAACAGCTCCGGCGCTGTACTTAAAAATTTCTGCTCTAAAATTTCAAACAATGCCCAGGTTGCTTTTGCATCCTCGCATGCCCTGTGCCTCACACTTCTGGCAATTCCGTAATAGGCGCACAGTGCGTCCAGTGTTTTCTTTTCCAGAACGGGCAGGCATTTTCTGGCAATTTTTAAAGTATCAACTGCATAACATTTCCTTTGTATCCGGTGATTGATTTCCCATTGTTTAATAAAACTATAATCAAAAATAACATTATGCCCTATCCATGTCAGTTCTTCTGCAAACTCCAGAAATCCCGCCACCGCATCATCCAGATTTTCTCCCAGGGCTGCCTGTTCATCTGTAATCCCTGTAAGTTCTATAATCCTGGGATTTAAGGGATACTGCTGGTAAACAATTTTTGAGAACGTTTCTTTTACCTGCTTCCCCTTAACTTTAACGGCTCCGATTTCCAAAATACGGTCTGTCCTCGGATTTAATCCTGTCATTTCCAGATCTACTACGATATAATCATCCATACCCGTCAACTGTCTGTCCTATTTCAAAGTAACTTTTCTTTTTGCGGCAATTTTCTTCGCCAGATACTTTCCCATTTTCTTTGAGCCTGATGCATTAGGATGAATACCGTCTGTATAGCTTAACTTTAAGGAAGACGTCTCCACAACGGTACACCATTTTTTATAAGGGGAAGCCGCGCTTTTTATCTCGTCCGCATGGATCTGATTTAAAGGTATCATCGCCATAACCTGTGCTTTCGGGAACTTTTTATGAATGAGGTCAAGTACTTTCTTATATTCTTTTACATAAATGCTTCCATGTGTAAAAACATCATTTGTCCCATGCTCTATGACAACTACTTCTGCGTCAAAAGCATCTGCTTTTCTGGTTAAAGAAAAATTCCTGATTACATTGTAACATCTGTCCGCTGTCCCTTTCTGGACAATTCCCGCTGAACCAAATCCCGCAAAATAAGGAACCATATCCAGCTGTGCTGCACAATACCAGGAATAACTGTGCGTGGCGCTTGTGCCGGAAGGTGTGCCCCAGTTTAATGTACGCACGCCTTTTGATATGCTGTCCCCATAAAAAGCAATTACTCCGTTCTGGGGCCTGACTGCCGCAACTACTCCGCCTTTGGATACAGGCTGCACACTTTTTACAGCCACACCGGCTTCGCCGCCCCACCTGTTTTCATACTCAGACGTAGCGTCAACAACCAGACGGACATAATGTGTTTTTGTATTTCCAACGCTGATCTTTTTTTTGCTGATCAGGCTTCGTTTCATACTTCCTCCGTCTACGGAATAAGCAAAATACGGCGTTCCTTTTACCGTGTTAGATGCAAAATTTATATTAACATATTTGCTTCCTGTCACTTTAAAATATATGGCGCTTCCATCCGTATTCGTAAAATAGTATTTTCCTCCTCCGATACTCTTTTTGAACCAGCGTCCGCTGCATCCGAAAGTACCTTTTATATCTTCGTAGCACATACCGTCCGGTGTTGTAAAAGTTCCATATGAAACAACGACCTTACAGCTGTATTCTAATTTATTATATACCGCCTTAATAACTGCCTTTCCTTTTGCTTTGGCCGTCACTTTTCCCGAATCGTTTACTTCGGCAACTTTTGTATTGCTGCTTGACCATTTTATTTTTGAGGCTGCCGCACCGACCAGATTCAGTTTTTTTGTCATTGCCGGAGTCATGGCAACTTCTGTCTCTTTCAGATACACCTCTTCTGTCTCATCTGCGTAAACCGGCAGTCCATGCCCGAAAATCCACACAAAAAACATCATGCTTATCAGATACTGCAG
>CAOKHR010000276.1 GCA_948468325.1 uncultured Lachnospiraceae bacterium
AAGACATCATCTTTGCCAAACGGCTCAATCATGTGGATTATTTTCCGATATTTTTGATACGCTGTTTTCATAATATCTTTTTTTACTCTTTCGTCAGTAATGTGTAATAGAGGTAGCTGTTTTCGAAAGCCACTTTGGAAAATCGTCCACATTCCGTGCTGAATAATTCCATATTTCACGTTCATTCCCCCTTTAACTCCTGATTTGTTGCTTCAATGATTTCACTATTTTATCATACAGCCCTATCTTTCTCAATAAAAATCGAATTCATCACTTGACAATGTGGCAAAGAAATGCTATAAATTGGTAATTTGGGGAATACGGCTCAAATGCCATTTAGAGAGCGTAGTCAAAAATGACTGTAAAGCCAGTAAAATAAATAGTTCCGGTGATATATGGCCGGGTTATATTAAAGGGAAAGTTCGCAAAACAGATGGGCAAATAAGCGAAGTTTATATATGAAACAATGAAATAAAAATATAAGGCTCTGGAAGTTTTGTAATCACACATTTTCTAGTGGTTATGAGGGTTTCCGGAGCATTTTTGCATACATGGATCTGCGCTCCGGCATGGACCGGCTGGCTCCTGTTATAAACGGACGATTAAGAGGGTCAAGGTTCCAACCGTTTGTTATTGCAGGACAGAAAAATATTTTCATTTTTTGAAACTTTTCAGGTACAAAAAAAGTCTATATAGTAAAAGAACAAAAGAAAGGTGAGCATCTGTTATGAAACAAATATTATATGAAAGGCTGATTCAGCATATTGTTGAAAACCAAGACCGGTTTTACCGGGTGGCTTACAGTTATACCAGGAATCAGGAGGACGCTCTTGACGTTGTCCAGAGCGCAGTCTGCAAAGCGCTCGAGGCGCATGAAAGCATAAAAAATGAGGACGCGGTCAGGACCTGGTTTTACAGGATATTAATCAATGAATGCCTGACGGAGCTGAAAAAGCGGAAGAGGCTTTTGCTGGCCGGCGATGGCATGGAACGGGAGGAGGCGTATTACGAAAAAGGTTATGAGCAGGATGACAGCCTGGAAGAAGAATTAGACAGGCTGGAGCTGGATGTGCAGGGGATCATAAAACTCCGGTTTTTTGAGGAGTTGTCCTTGAAAGAGATTTCCTGCATCACCGGATTGAATCTGAATACGGTTAAAGCGAAACTCTATCGCGGCTTAAAACAATTAAAAGAAAATATTAAGGAGGCAGACATATGGGCAAGTTAAATATAATGAAAGAACGGTATGACCAAATCACAATTCCGGAGGAACTTAACTTCCGGATACAGCAGGAGATACAAAAGTCAAGGAAACAGCAGGAAGAATTAAGAGGGGCTGGCAAGAGCCGCAGATTCAGGAGGCTGATACACAGCGTGGAAGCCGCGGCCGCAGCCGTATGCGTTCTTTTCACAGCGGCTTTGAATACGAGTTCGGCATTTGCAAAAGAAGCGGGAGAACTTCCGGTGATCGGAGGGCTGGCCCGGATACTGACATTCCGGTCTTATGAAACAGAAAAGGATAATATAGCGGTGTCTGTGGAAATTCCGACGATTGAGATGATCGAAGAGGATACCGGGATAAGGGTGGATGAAATCAACCAGGAAATCCTTGAACGTTGTGACCAGTACGCAGATGAGGCGCTCCAGCGCGCGGAAGAATACAGGACAGCTTTTCTGGAAACAGGAGGCACACAGGAAGAATGGGCGGAACATGATATAAAGATTACCGTGGGTTATGAAATCAGGCAGCAGGGCAGCGATTACCTTTCCTTTGTGGTAAAGGGGACGGAAAACTGGACAACTGCTTATAGTGAATCAAGATATTACAACCTGGATTTAAAAACAGGGGAAACGGTCACCTTGAAAGATATGCTGGGCGGTGATTATGTAGAACTGGCAAATGAAAGCATCAGGGGACAGATTGCTGAAAGAAAAGCATCAGGGGAAACATTTTTCACGGAAGAAGAAGGAGGTTTCGCAGGAATTACGGAAGACACGAAGTTCTATATCAATGAGAACAACTGTCCGGTTATCGTTTTTGAAAAATATGAAATTGCGCCTGGTTCGTCAGGGGAGATTGAATTTGAAATTACAGGGAGAGATTAAGATGGGAAAGAGAATGAAAAATATGGCGGTTATGGTTTTGTGTATTGCTCTTGCAGGAGCGGTTCTGACGGGATGCGGCGAAAGCCGGCAGTCCCATCAGGATACACAGCAGGGTATCCCTGCGAGTATATCGGAGGAAACCGGGCAGGGTTCTGCTGCAGAAAAAGCAGAGGCGGAAGAGACAGAAAAAGCAGCGCAGACATCAGAGAAATATGAGGATAACTTTGCGGTTGACAGTGAGGCGGCAAAGGAATTTGCCGAGAAAGTTAAGGATGCAACTGCACGAAAAGACTTGGAGGCGTTGGCAGATCTGACTGCGTTTCCGGTTTATGTGGGATTGCCGGATGTTGACGTGGTGGAGACCAAAGAGGACTTTCTGAAGCTTGGCGCAGAAAACGTGTTTACGGATGAACTGATGGAATCCGTAAAAAATGCCGATATTGAAAATTTACAACCCAGTATGGCGGGATTTCCTATTTCAGACGGAAGGATAGCGGGCGTAAACTTTGGCGTGGCAGACGGGGCGCTGGCGGTCAATGGAATTAATTATTGATCAGTGGCAGAAGTATAACTGCTGTAAGAGTGTGTAATGTGTATTGACATATTTTACAGCAGTTATCTTTTTACGAAATATGGTGCATTGAGGTGGATGAAAGGGCGCGGCAGCTATGGTTTTTAGCAGTATTGTTTTTATTTTTAAGTTTTGCCATTATTTTTTCTGCTGGATATTCAATGGAACAGATCGTTGAAAAGTATAGAGAAACGGTGAAAAAAATACAGGACATGCAGCCGGAGGCTAAAGTGGTTTTTGGTGCATATCTCTATGTGACCGCAGAAAATTCTGCAAAAAGTACAATTTATAATAATCGGAGGATGGATGCGCTCAATTTGGAGATTCAAAAAATCGGGGGATGAACTGGATTGTTATTATATAAATGTAAATGAAATTTTTGATGATGCACAGAGAAACCTGTTAAAAAATATTCAGCGGACGCTTCCCATGTACCTGGGGAATATTATGCCGGCTGGGCACGGTGGATTTTGGACAGGAAACCAGGGCTGCCGCCGCGGACGGTTGAAGTCCCGCTTTGGATATGGTATAGTAAATGCAGAAATTTAGATCAATCGGTTTTACTTTTGCCGATACATATTTTAGAAATTGTAAAAATATGTAAAATAAAATTGAAGTAAGAAAATGAAATCTTAAGGTTTTATTAAATTGCTTGACATATAAATCTTACCAGTGTAATATTCATATTGTTGCTCTAATAATGAGCATATTTTTTTTGCCGAAAATCTTACCAGTGTAATATTTAAAAATTGAAAGTTATATGGTCAAAGATTTTTTAGAGAGATTTGAGAGAGAAATGATGTTGTCAGGAAAAGATGGCAGGTTCTATCATATTATTCA
>CAOKHR010000277.1 GCA_948468325.1 uncultured Lachnospiraceae bacterium
TATGCCAGAGAGCTTGGCATTTTAAAGGAAAAAGATGCCAATTTTACCGGAACCGATGTCAGAAACGGCATGACGGCAGTCGTATCTGTTAAGCATCCGGCTCCGAGATTTGAAGGACAGACAAAGACAAAGCTGGACAATCAGGATGCGTCAAGGGCAGCCGGAAAAGTAACCGGCGATGAAATACAGCTTTTTTTCGATAAAAATTTAGAGACATTAAAAGCAGTTATAGGATGTGCCGAAAAAGCTGCGAAAATACGAAAGACAGAGGAAAAAGCAAAGACAAATCTTTTGACTAAGCAGAAATTTTCTTTTGATTCCAATGGAAAGCTGGCTAATTGTGAAAGCAGGGACGCTTCGATTTGTGAAATTTTTATTGTGGAGGGAGACTCCGCGGGCGGCTCTGCTAAGACGGCAAGAGACAGGAATTTTCAGGCCATACTGCCGATTCGGGGTAAAATTTTAAATGTTGAGAAAGCGAGTATTGATAAAGTGCTTGCCAATGCAGAAATTAAGACGATGATTAATGCGTTTGGCTGCGGGTTTTCCGAAGGATACGGCAATGATTTTGACATTTCGAAGCTAAGATATGACAAAATTATTATTATGGCGGATGCAGACGTGGACGGCGCCCATATTTCTACGCTGCTTCTGACGCTGTTTTACCGTTTTATGCCGGAGCTGATTTTTGAGGGGCATGTTTATATTGCGATGCCGCCGCTTTACAAAGCCATTCCGGCAAGAGGGGCAGAGGAATATCTTTACGATGATGCGGCGCTGGAAAAATACAGGAAGCGGCATAAGGGCAGTTTTACATTGCAAAGGTATAAAGGACTTGGAGAAATGGATGCAAACCAGCTGTGGGAGACGACGCTTGATCCGAAAACCAGAATTTTAAAGAAAGTAGAGATTGAGGATGCGAGGATGGCTTCCGACGTGACGGAAATGCTGATGGGAACGGATGTACCGCCGAGACGGGCATTTATTTATGAAAATGCAAAAGAAGCGGAACTGGATGTGTAATACCGTCGGGTATCCCTTTATGTGCGAAAAAGATGCACAAGAATAAGGAAACACCCACAGGGTATCCCTTTATGTGCAAAAAGATGCACAAGAATAAGGAAAGGAATTGCAGGTATGAGAGAGACGGAACAGATTATTCGGACAGAATATTCGGAATTAATGCAGAAATCTTATATTGATTATGCGATGAGCGTCATTATTGCGAGGGCTCTGCCGGATGTACGGGACGGACTAAAGCCGGTACAGCGCAGGACGCTTTATGATATGCATGAGCTTGGAATCCGGTATGACAGGCCTTACCGGAAATGCGCCAGAATCGTGGGAGATACGATGGGAAAATATCATCCCCACGGAGACAGTTCGATTTACGATGCGCTGGTTGTGATGGCGCAGGATTTTAAAAAAGGAATGCCGTTAGTCGACGGACACGGAAATTTCGGGTCGATTGAAGGTGACGGCGCAGCCGCTATGCGTTATACGGAGGCAAGACTGAAAAAGATTACGCAGGAAGCTTACCTTTCGGATTTGGATAAAAATGTGGTGGATTTCGGCCCTAATTTTGACGAGACGGAAAAAGAACCTCTGGTGCTTCCGGTTAAGGTGCCGAATATTTTAATCAACGGAGCAGAGGGAATAGCCGTTGGTATGGCGACCAGTATTCCGCCTCATAATTTCGGAGAAGTAATTGAGGGCGTAAAGGCTTATATGAAAAATCCCGACATCAATACGGAGCAGATGATGGAGTATATTCAGGGGCCGGATTTCCCGACAGGGGGAATTGTGGTCAATAAAGATGATCTGCTTTCCATTTATTCTACCGGAACGGGAAAAATAAAAATCCGCGGCAGAGCAGAAATTGAAAAAGGGAAAGGCGGCAGGGAAAAAATCGTTATTACGGAAATTCCTTATACGATGATCGGTCTTGGCATCGGCAAGTTTTTAAACGATGTATATCATCTGGCAGAGACGAAAAAGACAACGGATATTGTGGATATTTCCAACCAGTCTTCCAAAGAGGGAATCCGCATTGTCATCGAATTAAAACGGGGGGCCGACGCAGAGAAAATCTGCAATCTGCTTTATAAAAAGACGAGGCTGGAAGACACATTTGGCGTCAATATGCTTGCAGTGGCGGACGGCAGGCCGGAGACGATGGGACTTGTACCTATGATCCGCCATCATGTGAATTTCCAGTATGAGATTGCCACCAGAAAATATAAAACCCTTCTGCAAAAAGAGCTTGAGAAAAAGGAAATTCAGGAAGGACTGATCAAAGCCTGTGATGTCATTGATTTGATTATTGAGATTTTGCGGGGAAGCAAAAATATCAAAGAAGCAAAAGCCTGTCTGGTGGAGGGAAATACAGGGACAATCAAATTTAAAAGCGAAAAATCGAAAAAGCAGGCGGCAAAACTTCGTTTTACAGAGCGGCAGGCGACAGCAATTTTAGAAATGCGTCTGTATAAACTGATTGGACTTGAAATTGAAGCGCTGTTAAAAGAGCACGAGACAACGTTAAAAAATATAGAAAAATATGAAAAAATTTTAGGAAACCGCGCGGAGATGGCGAAAGTAATTATCAAAGAGCTGGATGCATTCAAAAAAGAATATGCCGTTTCCAGAAAAACAACGATTGAAAACGGAAAAGAAATTGTTTTGGAAGAGCCGAAAATGGAAGAGATGGAAGTTGTCTTTTTGATGGACCGGTTCGGCTATGCCAGAACAATTGATCCGGCGGTCTACGAGCGCAACAAAGAAGCGGCGGACAGCGAAAACCGCTATGTTCTCGTCTGCAAAAATACGGACAAGATTGGAATTTTTACAGATCAGGGCCAGATGCATTTGTTAAAAGTGGCAGACCTTCCTTACGGAAAATTCCGTGATAAAGGACAGCCGGTGGACAATTTGAGCAATTATAACAGCAGTGAGGAAAATCTGCTGTTTGTGGCGTCTCTGATGCAGATGAAAGAGAAAAAACTATTGTTTGTGACCAGGGCAGGAATGTTAAAGCTGGTAGACGGTGCAGAATTTGATGTTGCCAAGCGGACAACGGCAGCGACAAAGCTTTGCGATGGGGATGCAGTCATTCGGATAGGCTTTTATGAAGAAGGCATGCATCTTGTAATGCAGTCAAAGAAAAATATGTTCCTGCGTATCGAAGCGGATTCCATACCGGAGAAGAAAAAGGGAGCCGTCGGAGTCCGCGGCATGAAGCTTTCGGCAGGAGATGAAATTTTGGAAGCATATTTGATGATGCCGCAGGATAATATCAGGATTCCGTTTAAGGATAAGGAACTGGAATTAAACCGTCTGCGTGTTGCGAATCGGGATACGAAAGGTGTAAAAAGGTAATCTTGCTATTTATTTGTGGATTGCATATAATAAACGTAGAGGAGATGATGACCATGCCTAATATTAAGCCAATATCAGATTTGAGAAATTATACAGAAGTATTAAAAGAAGTAAGAACAAACC
>CAOKHR010000278.1 GCA_948468325.1 uncultured Lachnospiraceae bacterium
TGACTGGAGTTCAGACGTGTGCTCTTCCGATCTCCTTTCCGGCATCTGCCTTACCGCCGCCCAATAATAAACAGCCAGTAAGAATCTTTTTCACGAATCAGATACTCCCTGCGCAATTTCAAATCCGGATGCAGCCGAAGCTGTTTTTTGACAAATCCTGTTTCATTCGAATACAAAATCATAATGCCGTCCGAAGCAAGCAATTCCTGTGACTTATGAAAAAAAACTTCATAAAAAGCATCCTGCTCTGCTTTTGAACGTTTTCCTCTGGCAGGCATATCGGCAATAATTTCGTCAAACTGATAACGGTATTCAAATTCCAGATAATCCTTGCGGATGCAGTTCACCCGCATGCCTGCGCGTTCTGTATTTAAAATGGCCTTATCTACAGCCTCGCCAAATATATCAACGGCATACATTTCTCTTGTGGGAAGGAGTTTATTCCGCTCCACCAGCATCGTTCCGACACCGCAGCAGGGGTCAAGGACACGCGCTCTTTCTTTCAGATATGGCCGCGCCAGTTCTAAAAGCATTGCCGCAGTTGACGGATGAATCGAGGCCGACACGGACTCTTTCCGATATGCAAAACGTTCCATCGGTATTGTAAGCATTTTAAGAAATACACGAATCCGCCCTTCTTTATCAAAAATCAGGCGAACCTCATATTCGTAATCATCCGGCGCATTGATAAGCTTCCGTCCGCTCTTTTCCTCAATAACCGCCGCTGCCCGTCTGGTATAACGGCTTCTTTCTTCCAGAGAAATTTTTGACATTAGATCAATCCGAAAGTAAAAAGGCGCCGGTTCCTTATGACAGCTTTCCAGTAAAGGAATCAGCTTAGAACGGGAAAGCGCTTCGCCAAAAGCATCCGGCCCGTCCTGAAACGTAATTTCTTCCCCCAGCCCAATCGGAAACAGCAGTTCCCGAAATGTACGGATTTGTACAATTTCCTTTAGATTGTCTACAACTGCCTGCACACCGAGTGAAGTAATTCCTTTGCGGTACGCATGAACTTTATCCGCCGTGAGATTTGCATATCTGGTATTTGTTGTAAGCAGAATCAGTAATTTCTGATTCCATCCGGTAAATCTATGATGACTGGCTGTTTCATATTTGCGCAGGATTTTCTGAAGCTCATGCAGTTCTTCTCTGACATGCTTCTTTTCCTCTTCGGGCACTTCTTTCCTGCACAGCAAATCATACCGTTCTCTTAACTCTGCAAGATAAGGATCGGGATTCATCTTTCCAAGAGCTTTCAGAAACGTCCCCCTTACAAACAGCTGCTCTTCTTTTTGATATGTGTGATATAAAACAGGAGCCGCCGCTCCAATCTCCAGATCTCCAAGCAATGCCGCCGTATTTTTGCGCACCTTGGCGTCGTCCGAACTAAGAAGCGGTTTTAAGATTTCTCCGTCTCCAATCAATTTTTGAGCTGTCTGCCGGGCGGCTTCTTCCTTCACCGCCTCACGGAACCTGCTGACTGCTTCCCGTTTATTTTCCTGCTGCATCATCTGATTAAACAGCTTTTCTATCATATGCTTTCCTCCGCATTTTTCCTTACCGGTTTTACATCTTTCTGACAAATATATATCCAAACGCATTCAGTCCCCAATGACAGGCTATGGACGGCGTCAAATTGTCATATGTCCGTATACATTCCTTTATATCAGGACTCGTTATATGAATCAGCGCATCCAGATTCTTTTTGTCATATGTATAAGATGCAATAATTCCGTAAGAGGTGTCACATGATTCCTCTGCAAGATCTGCAATATACTGCATGCTCTGTTTTAATCCCCGCTTTTTCGTCAGTACTTCTACATTGCCGTCCCGAAATCCAATCACCGGCTTAACGGATAAAATACTTCCAATCATCCATTCTGTTTTGGACAGGCGGCCTCCTGCAAGCAGATAATCCAATGTCTCCGGCACCGCGGCAATCACAATTCTGGGAATAAGATTATTTAATTTTTCCGTAATTACGTCCATCGGCTGATCTTCATATCTTAGCGCCTCTTCTGCAAGAAAACGGATTCCTCCGACTGCCATTCTGGAATCGAACACGGTAACTTTCGGATTTCCTTCAAAAAGCATACAAAGCGCCTGATATGTGCCGGATATTTCCGAAGAAATCGTTATGACAAGAACATCATCTCCCTGTTTTGTATAGCCATTTATCAGTTCTTCCGCTTCGTCCAATGCAGGCAGTGAAGTTTTTGGAAATCCATTTGTTTTTTGAAGCCTCTCATAAAAATCATTTATCTCCAAATTTACTCCGTCCAGATAAGATTCTCCCTCTAACTGAATTTGAATGGGCAGAATATCTGCTTTATAAATATCTTTCTCTTCCCTTTTTATACTGCTCCCTGAATCTACGACAATTCTAAGCATACTGCTCCTCCCTTTCCGCATTTATTCATGTTCTTCCGTATCAGAGACAGGTTCTTCCACGGTACCGTTCATTTCTATATAAAGACTGACATCTTTTTTCAATTTTTCCCATTCCGAAGGATATTCTACATAATATTTCGGACAGGCCTTTTCTGTAATATCGTAATGCCGGATAATGTCGCAGGTATCAAGATCGTACCTTCCCACCAGCCACGCCAGCAAATGTATCAGTGTCTGATAGGTAGCATCTGAAAACTTTCCTGTTTCATCCGGAATACAGCATTCAATAGCTATCGTATCTGCATTTCTTTCATTTGATGCATATGCAATCTCCTGACAGGGAATGCACTGGATCAATTCCCCTTCGATGCCGATTACAAAATGGCTGCTGGCATAAGTTTCGCCTGACAGGCTAAGTCCCTCAAAGTAATCTCTGTTCTGCTGTGCAGTCGTGCCCGGGTTTGCCGTATAATGCACAACCACACCTTTTACTTCCTCCAGCGGATTCCCCGGCCTTGAATATTCATTTATACTTAAAAGCTGCACGTCATATTCCGGCGGCGTATGTACAATCTTTTGCGGCGGCGGCACTTCCTCAATCACCGGTTCTGTTTTTCCTTTTTTTAAAAAACGTATTACCTGCCAGGTTGTAATAAACAAAATAATGATACAGCCGATGATAATGCCTGTCGTAATCCACATTTTACGTCTGCGTCTTTTCCTTCTCTCCGCACGCTGCCTGGCACGTATTCTTTCGTTCCTTATTTGTCCGAATTGTTCTGTATCACTCATAGATTTTCCATTCCTCAAATGATTCTCCTGCTTTGTCTTAAAGTAATGCTATCTATTATTATATCTGTTTTCATAAAAAAAGCAACGCCGCCGCATGGATAATCATGCGGCGGCGCTGGCATTGAAGCTGCGATTCTTATTTTCCTTTAATGTTTTTAGCTGTAATCTTTTTGAAGCCTGCAGCTTTTAATGTATTTAATACACTCTTTTTCTTCTTTGCATTCTTAACTAAAGCTT
>CAOKHR010000279.1 GCA_948468325.1 uncultured Lachnospiraceae bacterium
GACTTTAGACAGCGCTTTACGCAGATTCAAACGAAACTGTGCAAAAGCTGGTATTCAGCAGGAGATTCGTAAAAGAGAACATTATGAGAAGCCAAGCGTAAGACGCAAGAAAAAGTCTGAAGCGGCAAGAAAACGCAAATATAACTAATACGGATAGTAAAAAACAGGAAGAAGTTCGAAAGGGCTTCTTCTTTTTTGTCCTAATATACATAAAATAATTTTCAAATACGCCCGATGGATGTTTTTCGTTGGAATAATTTTTAAGACAAGTCATATATTGAACTAGGAGTTGAGAACAGATGAGACAGGAAATCTTACATATTATGCCAATGCGGCTTCGTGCGTCCATGGAGAAGAGACTGAAAGATCAGACAGATATAGAAGAAATCCGTATCCGGGTCGGACAGCCGTTTGAAGTGCGGCGTGAGCGGGGCAGCAGTATGCTTTCTGAAACGGCTACAGTCGAAGATATAGAAGAAATGCTGACATTTATCAGCCGTTATTCACTCTATGCATATGAAGAAGAAATCAGACAGGGATTTATAACAATCGAAGGAGGGAACCGCATTGGTTTTGCAGGACAAGTACGTATAGAGGAAGGACAGGTGAAACGGATGACAAATATTCGTTTTTTAAACATTCGAATTGCCGGAGAACGTATTGGATGCGCCAGAGAGCTTCTGCCGTGGCTGTATGAGGAAGGGGAATTGAAAAATACACTTCTGATTTCCAGACCGGGAGCAGGGAAGACAACCTATCTGCGGGACTGCGTGCGGATGATTTCTGACGGGGATGAAAAAAGAGCAGGGAAAAAGGTCTGTATGATTGACGAAAGGTCAGAACTTGCGGCCTGTCATCTGGGGGTGCCGCAGAATCATGTGGGAATCCGCACAGATGTATTGGATAACTGCCCCAAACAGGAGGGTATGCGGATGGCGCTTCGCAGTATGTCGCCTGATGTAATCGCGGTAGATGAGCTGGGAGGGGAGAAAGATGCAAAAGCAGTGGAGGAAATGATTTTAAGCGGATGCTCCATAATCGGGACGATGCATGGCGAAGAAATGAAATATATTATTCAATTGCCGGAAATGGAAAAGATGTATCAGAAAAAATTGTTTCAAAGATATGTTTTTTTAAAAAAACAGGAAAACGGACAGCGGACGTTTACGGTTTATAACCAGGAGTGTCAGAAATTATGTTGAAATTTGCAGGGATTCTTTTGATTGTGACAGGGGCGGCGGGATGCGGCAGATATTTTATTTCCTGTTTAAAACTGCATTTGGAGCAGCTGGTAGAGTGTCGGGAAATTTTTACGCAGCTGGATGCAGGCAGAGAATATTTGAAACTTCCATATGCGCAGTTATTAAAACGGACAGCAAAGGGAAAGCATGAAATTTTTGCTGAAATACTGCTTGAAGTTGCGGATGAAATGGAAAAAAACAGAGAAGCAGACGCAGCGGCATTATGGGCGGCGGCATTTCAAAAAAGAAACCGGCAGCTTTTTTTAAAAGAAGAAGAAAAAAATCTGCTGCTTTCACTGGCTCGGAGCCTGATGCTGGAGGGAGACCATACGCAGGTTGCCAGGATTTATTTTCTACAGTTAGAGGATCGGATTTTAAAAGTAATGGAAGAAAAAAAGGAAAAACAGAAACTATACGGTGCAGTCAGCGTTCTCGGAGGTTTGTTTCTGGTGATTCTGCTGCTGTAAATTAGTACCCTAAGGAGAAGCCATGAGCGTAAATTTAATTTTTAAAATTGCCGCGGTAGGAATATTAGTCACCGTGCTAAGTCAGGTTTTAAAACATAGCGGAAGAGAGGAACATGCATTTTTAACAAGTCTCGCAGGATTGATTATTGTATTGTTCTGGATCGTGCCATATATTTATGAATTATTTGAAACAATGCAGAAACTGTTTTCTTTGTAAGGAGGGCGGTATGGATATTTTAAAGGTCAGTATGCTGGGAATTTCCGCAGTTCTTCTGGCATTGATTTTAAAAAGTTATCGGCCGGAGTACAGTTATTATATCAGCATTGCCGTATGCATCTGCATATTTATGTTTGCAGGCACAAAACTGGAGCTGATTATTGGCTATGCAGAGAAGATGCAGAATCTGATTCATTTGGACAGCTCCTATATCGGAATGGTACTAAAAATGATTGGCGTTACTTACGTAGCAGAATTTGCGGCGGACATTTGCAAAGACTGCGGTCATCAGACAATTGCCGGTCAGATTGAAATGTTTGCCAAATTGTCTATTCTGGTGCTGGGGATGCCTGTTCTGATGGCATTTATGGAAACAATCGGAGAACTCTTGTGAGACGGCGTATTTTTTGTGTTTTTGTTTTTTTACTTGTCTTTTTTCACGGAGAACCGCTGCAGGCGTCCAATGCAGAAGATTTTATGGACGAACTGGATTTTTCGGAGATGGGAAGCTTTTTAGACGGGAAAGAAGAAGTGCCTGTTTCTTTTGAAGAAGTAGTGCAGGCGCTGCTTAAAGGAGGTGATATTCCTTATGAAACAGCAGGAGATTATATCAAAGCCCTACTGCTGGCAGGATTTGAAGAAAACCGTCAGCTTCTGCTTTTGCTTTTGGTGGTATCCTTTGCTTTTTCCATACTGAAAAACTATGCCAAAAGTTTTTCGAATTCCTATGTGTCAGAAATCAGCTTTTTTTTATGCTATTGTTTGATGATGTCTCTTTTGCTGCAGTCGTTTTCTGCTATGAATGAAACTGTTATAAAAACAACGGAAAATATGACGGAATTTATGAAGCTGTTGATACCGATTTACTGTTCGGCCATTTCTTTTACGCTGAATTTAAATTCTTCGGCAGCGGCATATTCTCTGATATTTACGGCCGTTTATATTGTTGAGTGGCTGATTCGTTATTTTCTGGTACCGTTGGTGCAGATTTATGTAATGACAGAATTTTTAAATCATTTGATGGAAGAAGAGAGGTTTCACCGGCTGTCTGAACTGATTGCGGATGCTGTGCGCATTCTTCTGAAGGCCGCTGTCACATTTATTCTCGGTATTAATATTATTCAGGGAATGATTGCGCCGGCTATGGACAGGCTGGCAGGAAATACGATTGCAAAAACAATTCAGATGGTGCCGGGCATTGGAAATGTTGCAAACGGCATGGGACAGATTTTTATCAGTTCCGGACTGGTGATTAAAAACTCTGTGGGAGCGGCAGGACTTATCATACTTGTGCTTCTTTGTATCGTTCCTTTTTTTAAAATGGCTGTTTTAGCCGCTTTGTACAAATGTTTATCTGCGGTAATTGAACCGGTTGCGGATAAAAGGCTTTCCGGAGGGATGAACGGAATTGCAAACGGCGGGATACTGTATTTGAAGATATTGTGCACATGTCTGATGCTTTTCTTTTTAACAATTGCATTAATTAC
>CAOKHR010000280.1 GCA_948468325.1 uncultured Lachnospiraceae bacterium
GTGTAATCATCATAACACTAAATTTAACATCTGTCCGAATCACGAATGATCAGCCGCTTTTTCAATTCCCGGCTAAAACACTCCAGCCGCTTTTGATAGAACAAATCATAGTCGTCCGATAAAATCCCCCATTCTCCTGGATCACCAATCAAATGCGTTTTTAATGCCTCATCAAGCTGCGGATTGGTCTTTTGAAAATCAGCAATATACCGCGAGGGAGCCTTATCCCGAATCGTCCGCTTATTCAAAAAATCATCCACTATCGTAATGTTGGCAATGTGATTGATATAAAAATTTTCTTCTCCTTTTTTCAACAAATATGCTTTCGGGAAGAAATGATGATAATTCTTACTGTTGGCCTGCTTCAGCCAGCTGTTATTGATATTTACCAGAGCATTGTCTGTAAAGGACTGCGGCTGCTGATAAGCAAGCAGGCACAAAAAACCTTTCATATATGCCGCTCCCGCATTAAACCATCCATGATCGCTTATGTAGTCAACTGTAATATCTACCGGCTCCTCATATTTTGGGCAGACATCCTGCAATATTTTATCAATATTTTTTATGTCCTGTCCGATTTTTGTTTCAAGCGAATTTGAAAACCGTGATGTCAGCGCCACCCGCCAAAAATAATCCTGTAACAGCTTCTGCTGCTTTCCCAGGGGCTTGTCTTTGTGATGATAAAAATAATAAGTAAACGGCACGAGCAAACCATCGTATGGAAGCAACTGAGAAACCGGAATCCGGAAAAATCCACGGAAATAATCCACAGCACGTTCAAATGCATCTACCACGTCATCCCAAATATCAATAAACTTTCTTTTTTCCAATTTCAAAATATGCTTCTTGGCACACTCCTTTACCATGCATACCGAAACAGCCTGCAGCACGGTAGACGACGATATTGTTTCATAATTGACGCTCTCCAGCCTTGTAATCAATTCCTCGTATTTTTCGGATAAATCAAAATTTCGGACCGCATCATATGTTTTGGCCACCATAATCTCAAAAACAGACAGTGCTTTGCCTCCCACGTTGATTCTGGTAAAAATCTCCGTAGCCACATCAATCGGCGCATTTGCAATCAGAATATCTGAAAACAGATACGTTTTAAAAGCATTGGAATATTTATCCAGTTTTTCAAGATAATCGGGATATTTTGCCGCAAGAGCATAACCGCCGGTCAGCAAATCCGTAAATTTTATGACCTCGTCCATATTTCTTCCGGTAATATCCGTAATTACAACCGGCTCATCCAGTGAAGCCTCAAAATCTACATATATTTCCCCATAATCCGTATCTTTTCCATTGTCACCTTTTATTTTCTCACCTTTTAAAGCGACATACAGACTTGTCATGCGCTGCTGCCCGTCCAGTACATACTGCACAAAATGTCCTGCCGGCGTGTCAGGCAAATCTATACTGCCAATATTTCGGATGGAGCGGAGCCTTTCATCCGTCTGCCATAAAATAAACGTGCCGATTGGATACCCCTTTAAAATACTGTCCAGAAGTTTTGCCGTCTGTTCCAAAGACCATACAAATTTTCTCTGAAACTGCGGAATTTTGATAATTCCCTGTTCAATATTTGCAATTAAGGTACTGTACTGAAGCGTTCCTGGTGTTGGGTGAAGCATTCTGATTCCTCCTTATAATTTATTTTTAAAATTTACTTTTCTATGCCGACAAATATTCCCCCATCACCCGACAGGTAATTTCTATATCTTCGTCTGTATGGGCATCTGAGAGAAACATTGCTTCAAACTGGGAAGGAGCCGTATAAATTCCATGTTCTAACAGATAACCAAAATATTTTGCATATTCTGACGTATTTGAAGATACGGCGCTTTCATAATTGTCTACTTTTTGGGATGTGAAAAAAATTCCAAGCAAAGATCCGGCCTGATTCACACATATATCTTTGTTGGATGACAAGGTAACTGCATCTGCGATTTTTCCGGCTTTATTCTCCAGACGCTCATATATGCCGCTGTCTTCTCTTAGTATTTTCAATGTTTCTATTCCGGCTGTTGTGGCAATGGGATTTCCGGAAAGCGTTCCCGCCTGATATACATCGCCTGCGGGAGAGACCATCTGCATAATTTCACGCTTCCCTCCATATGCGCCGATGGGCATTCCGCCGCCGACAATTTTACCCAAAGTCGTAAGATCCGGCGTCACATGATAATATTCCTGCGCGCCGCCAGGGGACAGACGAAATCCTGTGATGACTTCATCAAAAATCAAAAGCGCACCATACATTTTTGTAATGTCCCGCAGAAACTCTAAAAATCCGGTTTGGGGAAGAACGACTCCCATATTTGCCGCAACCGGTTCGACAATTACCGCCGCAATGTCCTTCGGATTTTCCTCAAATAAAGCTTTTACGGAAGAAGGATCGTTATATTGTGCCACCAGCGTATGTTTTGTATAATCCAAAGGAACACCTGCGCTGTCCGGCACAGAGGTCGTCAGCGCCGCAGAGCCTGCTTTTACTAAAAGCCCGTCCGAATGTCCGTGATAACAGCCTTTGAATTTTATAATTTTATCGCGTCCTGTATAGCCGCGCGCAACGCGTATGGCACTCATCACTGCTTCTGTACCCGAATTTACCAGACGGCTGACTTCCACCGAAGGCACCATTTCTGCAATTAGTTTTGCAAGCTCCACTTCTTTTTCGGTAGGAGCTCCGTATGTCAGGCCAAAATCACATGCCTCTTTTACCTTTTCTATTACTCTCGGATGCGCATGTCCTAAAATCCCCGGCCCCCAGGAACATACATAGTCAATCATTTCATTGCCGTCTGCATCTACAATTCTGCTCCCACGAGCAGATGCAATAAAACGCGGCGTTCTGCCTACCGCGCCAAATGCACGCACCGGACTGTTCACCCCTCCCGGAATATAACATTTTGCCGTTTCAAAAAGCTCTTTTGATTTTTGCTCCATAACTACTCCTGTTTTTATGAATTTCTGTATTTTTGCATAATATCTGCGATTTCTGCTTCAGAGGGAAGCATATCTTTTTTCAGCGCGTATTCCAGAATTTCCCGATAAACTTTCTTCCGCTCTTCCTCCGTTTTTACACATTGCCGTACGGTTGACCGGATTTCTCCGAGACATGCGGCAAGCTCTCCGACAAAAGGCGTCAGTATGGGACGCATTTTGTCTTTTAAATACTGCGTTGTTACAGGGCTTAATCCACTGCTGGAAAAGGCTGCAACTACTTTTCCTTCTTTTACGTATGCAGGAAAAATAAAGCTGCAGTCTTCTATCTGGTCTACCGCATTTACGGGAATATTTGCCATCCGGCACGCTTTGCTGATCTGATGATTCAGCTTCGGGTCATCTGTCGCCGCAACCACCAGTTCTTTATTTCTAATATCTTCTTTTTCA
>CAOKHR010000281.1 GCA_948468325.1 uncultured Lachnospiraceae bacterium
TTAATGCCTTAATCTCATATGCGGTACCTGCACTGTAGACATAATTTACTTTATCTAAAATAATAGACATTGCTATTTTATACTCCTATACAGACGTATTAATTCATCTTCCAGTTCCTGCCTTGTCAGTATGCCTTCCGAAAGAGGAAGTCCTGATTGTTTCAGTTCATGCGCCAAAAGAGTCACCTGCGGCACATCCAGGCGATGCTCTTTTAACAGGTCCACTTTTGAAAAAACTTCTTTCGGCGTTCCCTGCAGAATCATTTTTCCCTCATCCATCACATAAATATAGTCCGCATCTGTCACTTCTTCCATATAGTGTGTAATCAAAAGAATCGTTACGCCTTTTTTACGGTTCAGTTCATGTACGGCTCTTAAAACTTCTTTTCTTCCGTTTGGGTCTAACATGGCCGTGGGTTCGTCAAGCACAATGCATTTTGGCTCCATAGCCATAACGCCTGCAATCGCCACACGCTGCTTCTGACCTCCGGACAACCTGTTTGGAGAATGGCTGCGATATTTTAACATACCGACAGATTTTAAGCTTTCCTCTACACGTCTCCAGATTTCTTTTGTCGGAACACCCATGTTTTCCGGCCCAAAACCGACATCTTCTTCTACCACGCTGGCAATAATCTGATTGTCCGGATTTTGAAACACCATGCCTGCAGCACGGCGTATTTCATATAAATATTCCATGTCACTGGTATCTTTTCCGTCTACCCACAGCGTACCCTCACTCGGTTCCAGCAGTGCATTGATATGTTTGGCAAGCGTAGATTTTCCGGAGCCGTTATGCCCTAGAATTGCAATAAAATCTCCGGCCGAAACATCCAAATCCACATTGTCTACGGCAGTCTGAATGGATTCTACATTTCCCTCTTCGTCCCGCCTGATATATTCGTGTACCAGCTTACTCGCTTTGATAATTCCCATGTTGTCGTCCTCTACTCCCAGCTTAGATGGTGTAACTCTCCTTCTAATTTCATATGGCAAAACCGATTCTGGCGCAGCGCTTCATATAAAATAATTGCTACGGAATTTGAAAGGTTCAAAGACCTTGTTTCTCCAAGCATCGGTATCCGTATACACGCATCCGGATGTTTTACTAAAATTTCCTCCGGAATTCCTGCACTCTCTTTTCCAAACATAATATAACAGTCCGGCTCATAAGATACTTCCGTATAAATACGATGTCCTTTTGTTGTCGCCATATAAATTCCGGCATCCGGATTTTTTTCTAAAAAATCTTCCCAATTGATGTACCTTGTCACATCCAGATCCTGCCAGTAGTCCATTCCGGCGCGGCGCACCTCTTTTTCATTTAAGCGGAAGCCAAGCGGTTCAATTAAATGCAGCCTTGTATTTGTTGCCGCACACGTTCTCCCGATATTTCCGGTATTCGCCGGAATTTCCGGTTCGTACAGTACAATATTAAATGCCATATTATTTCCTCAGATTATTTACAAAATGTTCGATTCGATCCAGCGCTTTTTTTAAATCTTCTAACGAATATGCATAGGAAACACGAATAAATCCCTCTCCGCCCCGGCCAAATGCGGTACCCGGCACGACTGCTACTTTTTCACTTTCCAAAAGTTTTTCGGCAAACTCTTCTGAAGTCAATCCGAATACACTGATACACGGAAACATATAAAATGCTCCGTAAGGTTCAAAACAGGGAATTCCCATCTCACGGAAACGGTGCAGTAAATACCGCCTTCTTCCATCGTATTCTTCTCGCATTCTGATTATATCTTTATCCCCGTTTTTCAGTGCTTCAACTGCCGCATACTGGCTTGTGGTAGGCGCACACATAATCGCAAACTGGTGGATTTTCAACATCTGCTCCAAAATCACCCCCGGCCCGCAGGCATATCCCAGACGCCATCCGGTCATGGCGTATGCCTTGGAAAATCCGTTGATGACAATTGTTCTTTCGCGCATGCCCGGCAGAGAAGCAATCGACACATGAGGTTCTTCCCCATAAGTCAGTTCTGCGTATATTTCATCACTCAGTACAAACAAATCGTTTTCAATTACAACTTCTGCAATTTCCTCCAAATCTTTTCTGCTCATTACAGAGCCCGTAGGATTGTTGGGGAAAGGCAGCACCAGAAGCTTGCTTTTTGATGTAACCGCTGCTTTTAATTCTTCTGCCGTCAGTCTAAATTCTTTTTCTGCTTTAAGCTCAATAATTACAGGCGTGCCGTTTGCAAGCAGCGCACACGGGGGATAACAGACAAAACTCGGCTGCGGTATAATGACCTCGTCCCCCGGATCCAGCATCGCACGCATCGCAATGTCAATTGCCTCGCTGCCGCCGACCGTCACGATAATCTCTTTGTCAGAATCGTAGCTAAGGCCAAACTTTCTCTCTAAATATTTGGAAATCTCTACTTTCAGCTCTTTTAATCCGGCATTGGATGTATAAAAAGTTCTTCCCTTTTCCAGGGAATAAATTCCTTCCTCGCGGATATGCCACGGCGTATCAAAATCCGGCTCGCCGACTCCAAGGGAAATTGCCTCTTCCATTTCATTGACAATATCAAAAAATTTCCGGATGCCGGAAGGTTCTATTTCTACAATTGTTCTGGATAATGGATTTCTCATGGTGTTATCTTCATCCTTTCGTCCCTGGTTGGCTCAGCCATAATCGTACCATGATCTTTGTATTTCTTCAATATAAAATTTGTCTTTGTAGACAGCACAGACTCTAAGGGAGAGAGCTTTTCCGATACAAACTGGGACACTTCCCGCAGCGTCCGCCCCTCCAAAATAACCATAAAGTCAAAACCGCCGGAAATCAAATATACGGATTCCACCTCCGGATAATTATAAATGCGTTCTGCCACCTTATCAAATCCCATACCTCTCTGCGGCGTTACGCGCACCTCAATCATCGCTGTCACTTTTTCAATTCCTGTCTTTTCCCAGTTAATCAGGGTATGGTAACCGCAGATAATATGCTCTGCCTCCATTGCCTCAAGCTCATTCAGCACTGTGGCACTGTCGACTCCAAGTACAATCGCCAGTTCTTTCAAATCAATCCGGCTGTTTTTTTCTATAAATGTCAGTATTTTCTCCCGCATACTCATTCTCCTCTTATTTTTCTATATACTACATAACTTTATAAAGCTCGTCGGTCTTTGGAGGTTCCAAAAATCTGCGCTCCTCTCCATTCAAAAGAACTCTGTTATTTCCGTCAGTCGCTTTTCCGATCACACAGGCAGGGATGCCTGCTTTCTTTAAATCCAGTACCAGCTGATTGCCGTCATTCGCTGCCATCAGCATAGCGCCGCTTGAAATCAGTTCATAAGGATTGATGTCGAAAAATTCACAGATTTCAACTGTTTCCTGCTTTAATGGAATCTTCTTTA
>CAOKHR010000282.1 GCA_948468325.1 uncultured Lachnospiraceae bacterium
TATCGGAAGCTTTCGGCTTGCATTTACGACAGAGTCGGCAGAAGAGACGCTTCAAATCCTTGAGATATATGAACAGCATTTGCCGTTTGAAATGGAATTCACATATGGCCATTATAAAAGAGGTGTAGAATAGAGGGACTTATGAGCAGTATCTTTTGTGAAGTATCGAAATATCTAATGATTATATTTTTTGCATTTTATACATGGGAGTGTTTTTCCGTTTTTAAAAGAAAGACAAAAGAACGCCAGAATGCAATTTTCCGCCGTCAGGTTCTTCTCATGTTTCTTCTGCATCTGGACGGATACCTGGTTTTGTTTGACCAGACGGAAAACCCAAAAATTCTGGTATTTTACGGCGCACAGGCAGTATTTTTCCTGATTGTAATCAGCAGCTACAGACTTCTTTACGAGAAATCCGCGCAGCTTCTGGTGAATAATATGTGTATGTTAATGGCAGTCGGATTTTTGATTTTAAGCAGGCTTTCCTTTGAAAAGTCCGTCCGTCAGTTTACAATTGCCGTCGGATCTATGATTCTGGCGCTTGGAATACCGTTTTTGATTCAGAAGATTACTTTTATACGGAAACTGACCTGGCTGTATGCGGGAGCCGGACTTTTGGGGCTTGCCATTGTGGCTGTGCTTGGAGCGACGAGTTACGGCGCAAAGATTTCTTTTACGATTGCCGGAATCACAATTCAGCCGTCGGAATTTGTCAAAATTATATTTGTGTTTTTTGTAGCGGGCATGCTGTATAAGTCCGGGAATTTTAAACAGGTTGTGATAACAACCGCAGTGGCTGCGGCGCATGTGATTATTTTAGTTGCTTCGAAAGATCTGGGAGGCGCTTTGATTTTCTTTGTGGTATATCTGGTGATGCTTTATGTGGCGACAGGGAATCCGTTTTATTTTTTAGGCGGGCTGGCCTGCGGTTCAGGAGCCGCCGTAGTTGCTTATTCTTTGTTTTCCCATGTGCGTGTCCGTGTGGTTGCCTGGCAGGACCCTTTAAGCGTGATTGATAATGAAGGGTATCAGATTTGTCAGTCTTTGTTTGCAATCGGAACAGGAGGATGGTTTGGAACAGGTTTAAATCAGGGAATGCCGGAAAAAATTCCGAAAGTGGAGCAGGATGTTGTATTTTCCGCAATTTCGGAAGAAATGGGCGGTATCTTTGCACTGTGTTTAATTATGGTCTGTATGAGCTGTTTTTTGATGTTTCTAAATATTGCCATGCAGCTGAAAGACGGTTTTTATAAACTGGTAGCCCTGGGACTTGGAACGACATACGGTTTTCAGGTGTTTCTCACCATCGGAGGCGTGATTAAATTTATTCCGTCTACCGGTGTTACGCTGCCTCTTGTCAGTTACGGAGGAAGCTCGCTGCTTAGCACGATAATTATATTTGCCATTATTCAGGGATTTTATATTTTAAGAGAAAGAGAAGGAAAAGCGAATGGACAGGAAAAATAAAGCTTCCGTAAACAACAGAGAATTTGCCGTTATTACGTACTGCTTTATTGGATTATTTTTATGCATTATGGGATATTTTGCATATTTTCAGGTAGTAAAAAGCGAAGATTTCATCAATAATCCTTACAATTCCAGACAGGAAAATTTTGAAAAATCCATAGTCCGCGGGAAAATTTTTTCCGCGGACAAAGAAGTGCTGGCAGAGACGAAAACGAATGAAAAAGGAGAGGAAACCAGAATTTATCCCTATTCCAATTTATTTTCCCATATCGTAGGCTATTCTTCAAAAGAACATGGGCGTTCCGGAATCGAGTCCTGGGCAAATTTCAACCTGCTGCGCTCCAATGCTTTTTTTCTGGAAAAAACACTGGATAAAGTGACGGAAGAAAAAAGTATCGGAGATAATGTCGTGACAACGTTAGACTATCCGCTGCAGAATGCGGCATATCAGGCTCTGGGCGCCTATAACGGAGCAATTGTCGTTATGGAGCCGTCTACGGGGAAAATTCTTGCCATGGTATCCAAGCCTGATTTCGACCCAAATACAATTGATGAAAAATGGGAAGGGATTGTAGCAGATGAAAATTCGGAATCATTGCTTTTAAACCGTGCGTCCCAGGGGCTGTATCCGCCTGGCTCTACCTTTAAAATTGTAACGGCGCTGGAATATATCAGGCAAAATCCTGCCGCTTATCAGGATTATTCATATAATTGCAGCGGAAGCATACAGGAAGGCAGCAGTAAATTAAGCTGCTTTAGCGGAGAAGTGCACGGCAGTGTGGATTTAGAGCGTTCTTTTGTAAGATCCTGCAATACCTCTTTTGCAAATATCGGACTGTCGCTGGATGAGGACCATTTTGCCGGAACCTGCAGGGATTTATTATTTAATGAAAGTCTGCCCGTAGAAAAATTAGATACTTCAAAGAGCAGTTTTGTACTGAATCGGAAATCATCTGCCAGCGAAGTTATGGAAACGTCAATCGGCCAGGGAAAAACTCTCGTAACGCCGCTGCATATGCTGATGATTACCAGCGCCATTGCAAACAACGGTGTATTAATGCGGCCGTATGTGATTGATTCCGTTGAAAATCATGACGGCGGTTCGGTAAAGACATACCGTCCATCGGAATACGGAAAGCTTCTGACCGAAGAAGAGGCGCATATTCTGCAGGAATATATGAAAGAGACTGTGGTAAGCGGAACGGCTTCAAAATTAAGCGGTATGAGTTATCAGGCATATGGAAAGACGGGATCCGCCGAATTCGGTACAAATAAAGGGGACAGCCATGCCTGGTTTGTGGGATATGCCCACAGAGACGATAAAGAAGATATTGCAATTGCCATTATTATGGAGCAGGCGGGAATCGGAAGCGCTTATGCGGTTCCGGCTGCCAAAAATGTATTCGATACGTATTTTGATATATCAGTTCAGCCATGAGCCGCATCAGCGGCGGATAGCCTGCTTTGCAGGCGGTCTCTGTGGCTTGTTTCAAGGGGCGTGGGCCAAACGGGTACGGTTTTTCAGTAAATATAAATAAGAGTTCTTGCATGTATCCGAAAAAAGAGGTATACTTATTCATAAGTTTTAAAACCACATCAGGAGGTATTGCAATGATAGAAGCAACAAGCTGTGGTGGTGTGGTAATTTTTCGTGGAAAAATTCTGGTGCTTTATAAGAATTACAGAAATAAGTATGAGGGATGGGTTTTGCCGAAAGGAACGGTAGAACCCGGAGAAGAATACAAGGAAACAGCTATTCGTGAAGTATTGGAAGAAACAGGTGCAAAAGCATCCATCATTAAGTATGTGGGAAAGAGTCAGTATTCTTTTACCGTACCAGAAGATACAGTAGAAAAGGAAGTACACTGGTATCTGATGATGGCGGACAGTTATTACAGCAAACCAC
>CAOKHR010000283.1 GCA_948468325.1 uncultured Lachnospiraceae bacterium
ACCGGACGTTATCCGGCATCCTGCCCTGTGAAGCCCGGACTTTCCTCGTCTGCAGATACCTGCAGCCGCGATCATTTACCCTACTTATAAAATTTATCAGACATGAAAGATACTTCCGCCGATAAACTCCCTCAAAATGGAGTTGCCTGCAATTTCCTCGCCCGGCACCGGAAGAAAATAATCCAGAAATTTTAAAAGCCTTTTCGCTTCCTTATATTCGGGAGCATTTTTGTCAACCGAAAACAGAAGCGGCTCCGCATACGCTTTCAGCACGGCCAATTCATAAATCAGCGCCGAATTGAACATAATGTCTGCACTGTCCTGAAACGGGAAAATATAATTTTCCTCTCCGCGCCTTACAGAATTCCACATGGCAATTGTCTCCTGTGCCGTAGTATCTCTTGTTCTTGCATCCCTTACGATACGGCGGATCAGTCTTCCGTCTGTCGTCGGCATATAATTGTGCTCGTCAAGATTAATCTGTGTCAGTGCACTGATAAAGATTCTGAATTTACTCTCTTTCGGCAAAGTATACGATAGCCTGTCGTTTAATCCGTGTATTCCCTCGATAACTAAAATATCTTCCTCGCCAAGCCGAAGTTTCTTTCCTTTGTATTCCCGCTTTCCCGTTTTAAAATTAAAAGCCGGCAGTTCAATCTCGTCTCCCTGTAAAAGTAATGACATATCCCGATTAAACTGCTCCACGTCCAAAGCTTCCAGACATTCAAAGTCCAGCTTGCCGTCCTCGTCTCTGGGAGCCTGGTCTCTGTTTAAATAATAATTATCCAAAGACAGCGGATGCGGCTTTAAACCAAGCGCCAGAAGCTGTACGGAAAGCCTGTGTGAAAACGTCGTCTTTCCGGATGACGAAGGCCCTGCAATCATCACAAATTTGCAGTTGCTTCTTGCTGCGATCATCTCCGCCATCTGCCCGATTCTCTGTTCCATCAATGCTTCCTGTACCATAATGATTTCCTGCATTCTGCCGGATGCAATGGCATTATTTAAAGCTCCGACCGTATCCACTCCCATGGTTCTTCCCCATTTTCTGGATTGGATAATCGTATCAAAATATTTCGCAGAAGGCTTAAATTCAGCTACTTCTCTTGTATTCTCATTCGGAAACATCAGTACAAAGCCGTCTTTATAAAGCTGCAAATCAAAATACTTTAAATATCCCGTATGCGCTGTCATATAACCGTAAAAATAATCCCTGTAGCGCCCCAGAGAATATATATTTACTTTTGAACTCCTGCGGTAGCGAAACAGACATTCCTTTTCCGGCATTCCGTATTCACGAAACAATTCCACTGCATCATCTGTTTTAACACTGGATTTTAAAATAGGAAGCTTCAAATCTACCATACCAAGCATCTCCTCTTTCAGCTTATGAAGAAACGCTTCGTCCGGCTTTCCGTAATCGGGAAGCTCACAGTAATATGCCTGGCTGATACAGCACACGACACGTACGGCCGACTTCTCCTTTCCAAGCAAACGATACAATGCTTTCTGCATCAAAAGCGTAGTGCTTCTGCGATATGCCTTTTTTCCGGCATTGTCCGCCGTTGTAATAAAAGAGAGATTTCCTCCCTTTTTTACCCTTTTATGTAACTCAAGCAGACTGTTATTTAAAGATACTAATACAATATCATCACTATAATCTTTCTGATATTCTTTTACAATTTCCAGATACTGCGTGCCTTTTTCATACTCTCTTTCCACGCCGCCAATATTCAATTTTATCTTTTCTTCGCTCATTTTTATTTCCTCAAACTATAAAATAGGGAAAAGTAATCTCCTGCGCAAGAATACTCACTCCCTGACAGTGCTTTTCCAGATACTCTTTCATATACCGGATAAAAATATGCTCTAATCCGTAATGTCCCGCATCAATAATACAAAGTCCCGCGGCCGCCGCATCTATGCCGTCATGATAGCCAATATCCCCGGTAATCAGTACGTCTGCCTGACGGGAAATAGCATTGGCAATTTCACTTTTTCCGGAACCCGGAGAAATCGCGGCTTTCTTTAACAAACGGTTTTTCTCTCCAAAAACTGTTACCTGTTTTAAAGAAAACGCGGCCTTTACAAACTCTGCGCAGTATTCTAAGCTCATCGGCTGCATGAGAGTGCCTGTTCTTCCGATTCCTTCTTCCCTTCCGTCTGTTACTGCCGTAACATCCAAAACTTCTGTATTTTCCAGACCAAGCATCGCCGCAGATAAATCCGCCATACCCCGCACATCAAAATTTGTATGCATTGCATAATAGGCAATATGACTGGATATAAGCTTAATCAGACGGCGGCCGGTAAAATCTCCGGATACAATCTTTTTTATTCCTTTAAAAATCAGCGGATGATGTGTTAAAAGCATATCCGCTCCTGCTTCTACTGCCGCATCTACTGCCGCATCCGAAGCATCCAGCGCAATATATATTTTATTAACCTCTCTGTCCAAATCTCCCGCCAAAAGTCCCACATTATCCCATTCTAAGGCATAAGACAGGGGAGACTGCTCTTCTAATATCTGTGTAATTTCTCTGACATTCACGTTACAGATCCTCCTTTTGATATTCCAGCGCACCTTCTGCACAGGAAAGCTCTTTCTCAATTTCTGTCCGCCGGAGCCTTGCAGCTTCCCCGTTCTGCTGTATGAGGCCTGCCAAAATCGTTTCATACTGATGTTTGATATGATGCAGGTACTGATACAGCACTTCATTTTTGTCTTTCAGCAATTTTTCTCCGTAACGGTATATGATCTGCCATTCTTTTTCAGAATAAGCGGCTTTCTCTTTCTTCTGAACAGCAACATGCATCATGGGATAATATTTCCCCTCTTCGAAAACAATATCCTCTCTGTCGATAACATATCCCTTTTTGTAGAGATATTCCCGTACTCTGCAAATTTCAGACTGCGGCTGTAAAATCAACTCATCTGCCAGACGAATCACTGCTTCACCTTCCTCTAAAATGTGAAGCATAACTTTGCCTCCCATGCCTGCAATTAAAATTGAATCTGCTTCTCCTCTTTCTAATGACTGCACGCCGTCAGAAAGCCTTAACGTTATGTAATCACCCAGTCCAAAAGCCTCAATATGTTCTTTTGCGCGCAGCAGAGGGCCTTTTCGAATATCCAATGCAAATGCATGCCGGATTTTTTTTGACTGCAGGAGATAAATCGGAATATATCCATGATCTGTCCCGACATCCGCCAATATGGCGCCTTCTTTTACCATATCTGACAAATGCTCTAATCTCTTTGATAACTTTACCATAGATCTATTCCAGATAATCTTTTAATTTGCGGCTTCTGCTTGGGTGACGCAGTTTACGCAGCGCTTTCGCCTCAATCTGGCG
>CAOKHR010000284.1 GCA_948468325.1 uncultured Lachnospiraceae bacterium
ATTCTGTTTTCTTCAGGATTCTCAACATAAGGAGCAATTGTCATCAGCCCCTGAACTTTTATATTGTTTAATCCTGCAATTTCTTCTGTCAATTGCAGCGCTTCTTCTTTTGCAATTCCGAATTTGGAAGCTTCGCCTGCAATATTTACTTCTATAAGAATCGGTACAATCCGGTTGATTTTTTTTGCCTGAATATTTATTTCTTCTGCCAGACGGTAAGAGTCAACAGAATGAATCAGCGCAGTATCTTTTATAATATACTTTACTTTGTTTCTCTGCAGATGTCCAATCATATGCCATTTGATGTCTGCCGGAAGCAGGTCGCGCTTTTCACAAATCTCCTGTACTTTATTTTCTCCAAAATCCCGTATGCCGCAGTTATAGATTTCAGAAAGCATAGATACCGGTTTTGTCTTACTGACAGCAATGAGTGTCACATCTTCCCGATTTCTGCCGGCTTTCTTACAGGCTTTTTGTATATTTTCTTCTACTTGTTTTAAATTGTCTGCTAACATTTGTTCTACCTTCTTTATTTATTTTTGACTACAACATTTTCTGTTACAGTATTGCCGTCTAATGCAATATGGTCATATAATGAAATTCCGTATTCTGTTCCGCTTCGGATAATTGAATATTCCGCATTCTGATAAATAACGTCAATCTGCCGGAATACAGCGTAACCTTTGTTAATGCAGTATATTCCCTCCAGCTTGGCTGTCTCATGAATGGTGTATGTTTCACTGGAATTCGGTTTTAAGATAACATCGCCGTCAGCAAGTTCGGCACCGTCTACATAGTAAGAATATTCGGTTGCAAAATATATATCCGGTGTCACAAAAGAATCGGTAATATTTCCGTTTTTTTCTGTTTTCCGTACTATAATACCGTCAACTTTCGAATTATTGCCTTTTTGAAAATACTCCATCGGCACCGTAAAAAAATCTTTTTTTGTAATAGCTGAATTTGGAATTTTAAGTCCTGCCTCTTCTTCAAACAATAATTCTACCTCTACATAACGGTCTGATGCAAAACGTATCATAGAATGCGGAAGAGAAAGAATCAGATAGGTGGTACCGTCTTTTTCTTCGGCTGTAAAGGAAGCTCTGGCAACAGTATTGTCTTTCTTAAACTTAATACGGATTGTAGACGCATCCTGTAACTGGCGTTTGGTATCATCTGAAACAGGAATGATTAAATTCCAGTTTTCATCTGTAATGATTTTATAAGCGGCCGATCCGGCTTCTATTTTCGTACGGTCTTTCAGGTTTATTTTGCTGTAAGATGGTTCGTCAAACATATCCGGCGTAAAATTTTCCGGTGTTACAGATTCAAAACCGTCTGTATAATAAACGACAATACCGTCTTTTACGGCAGTTCCTTTATGAAATGTAGCATTACTTTCTGCAGCTGTTACGGCATCTGTAATGGAATTTAACGCTCCTATACTAAGCGCCTCTGAAATCTCGGCATTCAAATCATTTTTAAATGTATAGATCTGATAAAAATTCTGCGGCTGATAACCGTTTATGTATTCCAGTACATCTTTTTCCAGATTTTCCAGGCTTTCTTCATTTATCGAAGCAGCGTTTTCACTGGCCTCGCTGATTTGCCTGGATATAGATCCGTCTGTATCAACAGAATAGACTAAATCACCTGCGCCGGCTTTTGAAGCATCTTTTCTGTAATAATTTACATCGCCGGAATATTCTGCCGTTACGATTTCTTCATTTCGTAAAGCAAGACCTGTATAAGAATTGTTGACTGCTATTGTTCCGTGAACAACCTCATAAACTGAAATGTGTGTAGAGGTAAAATAAGAATATACATAAAACATCATGTAAATAAAAATAATTCCAAAAATAATTACTCCGATATTTAAATGGAATGGTCTGCGATAACGGACAATTTTATTGTTCTTTGCCACAATGATACCTGCCTTTTTCAATCTTTGCTACATTCTAGCACTTTTTGTATCAGAAAACAATCTATGTTTTTGTATAAGATATTAAAAAAAAAGACAAAATAAGAAAAAAGGAGGTTGTTTTATGGGTTCAAAAGTATTAGATTATATCTTACTGACAATTGTTATTATCGGTGCAGTCAACTGGGGACTGATTGGATTTTTCCGTTTTGACCTTGTGGCATTTTTATTTGGCAGTATGTCATGGCTTACAAGGATCATTTATGCATTAGTAGGAATCGGAGGCCTGTATTTGTTAAGTGCATATGGCAGAATCCGAAGTATAGAACAGGTATAGTGATACGGTATATTTACGTTTTGTAAATATTACCTAAAATGCGGCTGCCTTGGCAGCCGCATCAAATTTTGTGTCTATATGTATGTTTACAGTGAAATAATGACTTTCGCTTTTGCACATTCCGGAAGGTCATCTGCATTTTTTGATACACTGAGTACAATTTTTACATGATACTTTTCACTGATTATATCCAACTTTTCAATTGCATGGCTGATTTCGTCATCTTTCATATTGGCAATTGTGAGGAAACTATCCAAGTACAACTCTTCCAAATCATGATCCTGCGATACTATTCCACAAATAAATCCCATAAATTCACTGCAGTTTGTCACCGGGAAATCCTTTACATTTACAAGCCGGACTTTGTTATTTAATTCGTACATATGCTTCTGGCTTTTGTCAAGATATACGATATTACCATTTGCTGCATCTACAGCAGAATTCACTTTCTCTAAAAGATATTTTGTTTTTCCTTTTCCTTTTTCACCTGATATAATTTGGACCATGGCAATTTCCTCCTGTTATTCTGTCTATTAAGGATTAAAACAATCCCCTGTAAGTTATATTATATTAGAATTCGTATGAATATTCAACCAAAAATGCTATTTATTTACCGGAAAATCCATACAGCAATTCGTTCATGTAATAATAAAGATTATTACGGCAGTCTGCTTTCATTACAATCGAAATAATTTCTTCTCCGGCGGCATTTGTGCTTAAGAGTACAAGGCAGTAACCGGCATCGTTTGTAGTGCCTGTTTTTCCGCCAAATACGGTTACACCGCTCGGAGCATTTTCTGTGCCCATCAGATATTTATTGGTGGATTTCCATATCTGCTGCACCGGCATTCCAGTTGCATCTAAATAATCTGCCGTATATTCTGTCGTATGAATCAGCTCCCGGAACCCGTCTTCCTGTATTGCCGCCTGAAACATCAGATAAAGATCATAAACGGTTGTATAATGCTGCTCATCATGCAGACCGTTCGGATTTACAAAATGGGAATCTGTTGCGCCAAGCGCTCTTGCTTCCTGATTCATAAGTTCTGCAAAGGCGTCTACATCGCCGGAAATTCCTTCT
>CAOKHR010000285.1 GCA_948468325.1 uncultured Lachnospiraceae bacterium
CACCCGACTTATCACAGGTTTCGCATAGAATACTTACCTTTTTCCCCTTTGTAAGGCCAAATAATCTCGCATAATTTGTTCCTGCGTATTTGCGCACATTAATATTCAGTCTCGCTCTGGCTTTTCTTACTGATAAGGGAATTGTATTTGTGCGCAGAATCTTCGAGAACTTACTGTATGCTTTTCCTTGTCCGGTATTTATGAATGATCTGATTTTATAAAAATATTCCTTTCCGGCCGTAACCGTCGTATTCATAAATGCCTGGCATCCTGCCGGAAGCACTTTTAATAACGTATATTTCCCATTTCTTGCTGTGGAACGGTATATTTCATATCCGCTTACGCCTGCCGTCGGCTTCCAGTGAATATTAATACTCTTAGTCGTGCAGGCGCCGGCTTTTACACCCTCCACTTTATTTGCAACAATTCCTTCCATAACAGGTTCCGCCGAAACTTCATAAGATACCGTACCTATACACAAAAGCATACAAAGTGCTGCCGCTAAAACTTTTAATTTTTTCATTCTGACCTCTTCCTTCCAAACTCTATATTTATTTTTTATTATTTCAGCTTAGCACCTTATAAATCCATGCCAATATGCTTTCGATGCATTTAAAAAACATTAAGATATTTTTTCTTTTTTATCCGGCCTTTCTACTTCTTTTTTACAGCAACATTTTTCCCTGCTCCTGCTTTTTTTACATTATTCTTAAATTTCCGAAGCTGTTTTGCCGTCATTTTTTTCGGTACAGTCATTTTACATTTGGGGGAAATTCCTTTCCAGGCTTTCTTGCCCATCTGCGGTGCTTTTTTATTTGTAAATTTGATATTTTTCAACTTACTGCATTTAAAAAATGCGGATTTTCCAATCTTTATAATATTTTTCCCAATCTCCGCCTTTTTAAGACTTTTCATTCCTTTAAATGCATTCGCTTTGATTTCCGTGATGCGGAAAGTATACCCGTTTTTTTCCAAAGTGGCCGGAATTACAACTTTTGTCTGCTTCACATTCTGAAACTTCAATACCGCCGCGGTACCGTTTTGGGCATCCGATTTCGTAATCTGATACAAAACTCCGCCGATTGCCACTGTTTCTCCCTCCATGGGAAGTAAAGGCTGTATATCCGGATTGTCATTATTGCCTTCCGGCAGCTTATTTAGATTACCATCCTCCCCCTTTGGCGGATTATCGTCCCCTCCCTGGGGCGGTTCCGTATCGGCCTGTTTAATGTCTGCCGTATTTGTAACTGCTTTTGCTCCCGGCATTCCTTTTTCATCTACCGGATAAATTTCACAGACGATGCTGCCGGTATATGCAAGCTGAATATGCGGCTGCTCCGATACTTCTTTTATTCCGTTGCCGTAAGAAAAACAATACAGCGTTTTTCCTTCTTTATCTCCGTCACTGTCCTGAAACGTATAGGTTGCATTTGCCGTATCTCCTGCCTGATAGACCGTTTTATCCAGCGCCGCGCCAGATACCGCCGGAGCTGTGTTCGCTTCTCCCAAAAAAGACACTGCGGGCATGCTGCATAACTGCTCATAGCTTAAATCTCCGGAACCGACATGAAAATCCGAAAACACTGCCGTTTTATCCCTCTGGTTTGCTGCCCATGCCGCAAATCCAATCCGGTAACCGTTTTGGAGCATGGAAGCAGACATATCTCTGACATGCTGCCATTCTCCGTTCTCTTCCTTAAAATCAACAGACACCGTATCGCCCTTTTTACAGAATCCCAGGTAAACGCCCGTAAGATTATTTTGGGCAGAATCTCCTCCCGTCTCCGTACCGGAAGAATTTGTCTCTTCTACTGTTACAATTCCGTCATAATGGGATTTTTTCCCGACAGATATGTAATTATCGTCATTTCCGTACAATAGAAACGAAGCCGTATCCCATTGTCCGGATTCTCTCTGCGGCAGATTTTCTACCTTTATAACTGCTCTTAAGTTATCTTGTTCTATATCTGCCGAAGGCTGGTACAAAAACAAATTTTTAGCGTTGTTTGAGTTTGAAGACTGGTACAAATCACCCGTCTGCATCCCTACCGTAATGCTGTCGTTTGTCAGTGTATAATTCGCGGCATCTTCCCGCACCACCGAAAAACTGTCATCAAGTGCCCTCTGGTCTGCTATGCTGATAATAACGGCCGTACGGCTTGTACTAAGGCCTGCTTTTGCTTTTACCCAGACAATTCCGTTTTTCTTCGCCGTCAGTACACCGTTTTCATCTATGACGGCTGCCGCAGTTTCGCCTCCGGTAAGAAAATCTTCTACGGACCAGATGATTTCCTGACCGGATTCTGTTCTGCCGCGAAATACCATCGTCTCCTCTGCTTTTGTCAGCATAGACTTTTCTTCACTTTCTATTATAACGGTATCCTCTGGAGCAACACTGTCCGCATCTTCCACCGTCATTTCCAGGGGCTGGGAAGTAATCGTTTCCCCATTCCAGACATAATAAGCAAACACAGACGCTTTCCCGGCTTTTTTTGCAGTCATTTTACCGTTTGCATCTACCGAAAGCACATCCGGATTGCTGCTGGTATAACCGATATTTTGTACAGGCGCAGATACCGGCTGCTCCCTGTCATACGCAATCTGAATATCCTCATCACGGTTAATCAGATTTTCATCCGGCATACCGCTTAATACGGCATAACGTTTTAGTCCGTCATCGTAACTGTTTCCCTCTAAAACGACATTTTTACACTTTGTAAATTCATACACATTATCCTGCGGGCGGGTATGTGTATTACCGTCCGCTTCCGCCTCAAGCGTCAGCATATCTCCGGCAAGAAGCCTTGTCTCAGACGCCGAAATTTCCAGTGTTATATCAGGGTTCATGCGCAGAACCGTATTGTTTTTTATTGTGAGATTTTCCACGCTTTCCGCTTTCACAACTGTATCGGTATCCATATGGAAAGTATTTCCTTCAATCGTTATATTTTTATGTATCGGGTTGTCTGCGGACGGCAGGCCGCCTCCCTTTGTCACCGGATGCACATATACAGCAGGCGCGTATTCCCAGGCTGTTCTTCCGATGCTTTTAATAAAAAATTCATTGTTCCGAATTGTCATATCCCGAATTGGCCCAGATTCATACCAATCGTTCGAATCGTTCGAAAGGAAAATAGTCGCCATAGACATATTTTTAAATGTATTGCCTTCAATGAGGACCGGATTTCTGGTGGTACATAATATGCCCCTTGTAGGAACTTTCTCAAAGGTACAGTTTCTGATTGTCACTTCCGGCGCATACGTTACGTTTTCCGCTACATACTTCGGTTGATTGTCGATTTTATCCGCAAGATTTTCCGGCAGC
>CAOKHR010000286.1 GCA_948468325.1 uncultured Lachnospiraceae bacterium
TTCTAATGTTACTAATTTCAGTCTTTTCTCCTTTTTTTTGTTTATTTCATTAATCTGACTCTGCCGTTTTTTCTGTATGGATTCAACAATTTTATATCTCTGTTCATATTTGCTGTAGATGTCATTCTGTACTTCCAATGTGGATGTTTTCCCAAGTTCTATGAGGACGCTCAGGCAGGCATTATAGCCCTCATAAAAGGCCGCCAGCCTGTTCAGGGAATACTGGCTGAAATAATTCCTTATGCCATCCTCACTCATTTTTGCAACTTCAAAGTCAATATCAGACATGGAGGCTTTTGACAATGCTTTATAGACTTTCTGCTTTGCAAATTCCAGTTCGTCACTGTTTACTGTAATCTCAAGCTCGGAAGCAACAGAAAGATCTGCAGGGTAAACGTTCGTTTCGTCTGTATGCTGCGTAATGCGGATTATGCCTTTCCAGATTCCTGTTTTTGCGCCTTTTGTATAAGAATAAGAAGCTGTGTCTTTTACAATTTCCAGGTCAAACCGTGAATCCAGAAATACCTGTGCATAAGCCTGTATATTGTTGGTTATGCCCGCAAATAAGGTGTTGTTATAATTATCCATGGAAGATACGGCAACAGTTGAATGATTCAATTCCTGAAATAGTTTATTGTACTGGTCTTCTGCTTTACCGGGTTCTGTTACCATATCTGTATTCGGCATCATGGAGGATTCAAAATACCCCAGAATATCATATGCGCTGCAGAGTTTGGTATAAATGCCCATACTGTTTATGGCGGCGGATGTATTTTTATAAGGATCTCTGGTTTTCGATGCGCGCAGTTCCTTTGTACCGTCAGATGCTTTTTCGATATACCAGTAATTAGCTGTCTGGTAATTGTGGATGGACAGGCTGTTTGTATTTACTTTATTGTCTTTGCACAGGTTCAGTATAAATGCGGCATCCAGCTCAGAATTTACTTTTAATGCAAGGCTTTTGTTCAGAAAACTGTCCATATCCCCGTTTCCATAGTATTCATTCTGTATTTTTTCGGATGACATAATTTTCTGGTATTCTTTTATTTTTTTCTGCAGCTCCTCTGACATATCCTGATACTGGAAATCGGCAAACTGGTAGATATAATTGGAGCCGTTCATATTTACGGCGCGCACCATGTCCGTAATCACATCATCGCCGCCTTCTATGCGGAAGCAGTTTTTGACATTGTCTTTGTTGGAGGAGATGGTAAATTCATTTGCCAGCTTGTTTTTGGAGACAAGCACCATAGTGTCTTCTCCGATTCCGGTGCATAATATATTTCCGTTTGTCTGGTCAATGCAGTCGCATAAGCTGTAACAGTTGATTTGCCGCGCAACCGTATCAAATACAAACACAACGTTGCTTTCCTCTGCAACCGTGCCTGTCAGGAAGTCGTAAATGGTCTCTCCGTCAGCCGTATAAGTCCTTTGGAACTTAGAAGATAACTGCGGCTGGCTTTCTTCATCCAGCGCAATATAGGGGGTGACATATCCGATGCTCCAGTGAGGGGCTTTGTCTGCCAGTACACGGTGGAGGAGAGAGTGTTTTTCATCTTCCGGATTGTAAAACGTAGTGGGAATAAAATTTCCTTCCGAATCATAATTGTCTTTGCTGTATTCCGTAATTTCCATGTCGGCGGCTTCTTCATCATTGACATGGAATTCATACAGGCTGATTTGTGCAAGCTCCGTTTCCAGGGAAAAGCCGTGAACGGACTTTACAGTTTCCGTGCTGTCTGTATAACTCACAGAAATTTCAAACCTTCCAAAGCCGCTGACATCTACGATTTTCAGGTCAATTAAGTCATCCCAGACGGGGCATGGGGTTCCGTCTGCATATTTATGAACGTCAAAGCTGATTTCATCTATGCCGTTTCCGACAAGGGAAATATTCCAGTTTTCATATCTGCTTATTTTACCGATGATCTGAAAAGAACGGTTCATAAGCAAAAGAGAGGGCGGTTCTATTTTTCCCGTGTATTTATCTAATTTAATAATTTCGTATGGTTTTTTCATTTGGTGGCAGTCACTCCTTTCGGGGATTGGATTTTGCCGTTTATTCTGTGTTTGCATTTCCGGCGGTCTGCCGGAGGGTGTCAAGCAGGTTCTGTATGGAATCTTTATCTATTGAGTTTACCATTTCCATAACAGAAGACGCGCTTTCTTCCAGAATATTGAAAAAAGCCAGGGCCAGTTTGATTTTCTTTGCTTTTAATAAATACCATCTGTATAATGTGATCATATATAAAATCTCCTTCTTATTCTTGATTTTTTGTAATTAATGTTGTTTCCACGGGGATAACGGGAAGATGATTGATACAGTATTCGTATTTTGCATCACCGCTGTGATTGCCGCCGATGCCTTTATATGCCGTATGCAAATGGGTAAACTCGTCCAGTTCGTCTTCCGGTACGCCTTTTATGGAAATATAATATTTGTATTTTTCATTGATGCGGTCCGCCAGGGCTTCTCTCTGGGCAGACATTAAGTGTTCCATATCTTTGTTGTAGTTTTCCTGTAAAGCGGTCAGTTTCTGTGCTGTCTGAATCAAAAGCTCGTGTTCTTCCTGTTTCCTGCGGTTCCATGTTGTTTCCAGACCAAATTTTTTTATTGTCCATTCAAATACAGAAGTGGCTGATTTCATTCCGGTCAGTACAATCAGGACAGAGAGGATTAAGGACGAAAAATCTGTCTGTGTCAGTGCTGTAATTGCATCCATTGTATAAAACCACCTCGTTTATTCCTGTTTTAAATCGTAAAGCGCAGTCCCAATCAGCCCGTCCAGATATTCGTCAAAATCACGGTTGGCGGTTTTTAATATCTGATAGGCACAATCTGTAAGCGCACAGATGGCTTTTTCTTTTGCGAGTTCTTTCACTTCGCTTTGTTTTTCTTTTGTCCAGACAGCCGTTCCTTTTACGTCTTTTACCGTAGTCTCATAGACGTCTTTGACTGCGTCGGCGACGTTTTTGTAAAGAATATCCGTGTATTGGCCCACTTTTTTTGATTTTATGTAATTTCCCATCTGCGTGCCAGCATATGTAATGACCGGCAGCAGCAGAACAGTCCATATGGTAACAATCATTTGATTCCAGTCGATTTCCTTTAAAATTTCATTCATAAACAGTCCCTCCCTACTGAATACCGATTTGTACAGCGTCAATTTCCCGACCGAAGATGCCGGCATACTGGCTGCTGTTTGTTTTGCTGTATCCGGTAATCCAGTTTCCCCACTTTTTCTCGTCTTTTCGATGGGTCCGGTATTTTAAGGTACCGTTAATCCCTTTCGCTTTTATGGCTATGGCGTCAATTGGTTTT
>CAOKHR010000287.1 GCA_948468325.1 uncultured Lachnospiraceae bacterium
GATAACACATAATCGCGCCAATCACAAGGCCAATCATCGGTTTTAACTGAAATTTCTTAGCTGCCGTATATCCTAAAAACAACGGCATAAAATGAAACAATCCATCGCCAATTGCATTCAGTACAAGATAGCCTCCTCCGGTATCCGCGTACAGCCCGATTGCCACAAACAATGCATTCAATCCTTTGACCATGCCGCAGGCTGCCATAATGCCAAGAATCGGTTGAAAAATTCCGGATATCGCATCAATGGCCCGGTTAAACAGACTGCCGGACGGAGCATCCTCAGCCTTATCCGCACTCCCTTCTTCCATGCCGAGTAACGGCATAACGTCCGCATACACCTCCGGTACATGGTTGCCAATGACCACCTGATACTGTCCGCCGCTTTTCATCACAGTGACAACGCCTTCCATTTTTTTGAGAACGTCATCATCTGCAAGACTTTCATCTTTTAATTTGAATCTAAGTCTTGTGATACAGTGTGTCAGGCTGCTGACGTTTTCTTTTCCGCCTACATGTCTGACAATTTCTTTTGCCAGGTCTTCGTATTTACCCATTTTTTCTCCTCCATAATTCATAGATTTTTCCTTGAAAATTTCTTTCAAAAGTCTCATTTATAAATGGCTCTGAAAGTCCCCTTACAGGTTTCTATTTATGAAGGTTTGGCCAACTGAATGTCACCATCCTAGCATACGTTACGTATGTGTCAGAATCAGCTCTGTGTTTTATGGATCGCACGTTCAATATGGATCGTTAAATAGAGCTGTTCTTCTCTGGACATGGAATGCCCGTATTTTTTTGTAATAAACTGTGTAATCCGCTCCACGCATTGGTAAGACTTTGCATATTTGCTGCGGATCACTTCAAACAGGTCGTCGCTGCCGTCGTCCTCATAGCTGTTGTGTTCAATCAGTCGTTTGGCAAAAAATTTTAAATGCGTAATAAAACGGTAATAATACACATCTTCCTCATGAAACTCCACATGGAAAAAGTATTTTACAATATTTAACACTTCCTGCATCACTTTCGTAATCTCATACATATTTTGCATAACGCCTTCATCCATCTGCGCATTCGCCAGGTGAAGAGCGATAAAGCCAGCTTCATCAGCGGGAAGCTCAATTTTAAATCGTCCTTTTATTTGTTCCAGCGCCCAGAGCCCTACAGTAAACTCCTCTTTATAAAAGCGCTTGATATCCCATAACAGCACATTTTTCACCGTTATCCCTTCTAAAAAGCGGACAATCGAAGTATGTACATGGTCGATCAGGGAAATGTATACCATATCATTTAGATTTTTATTCAGCTTTACCTTCGCCTGTGCAATGATTTCTTCACCAAGCGCGATGTGTTCCATCGGGATATCCTTCACCAGTACCTGGAACTTATTGTTCGCATCCTCTTCAGATAAAAAAAAGACCTTGTCAACAGCCGCCGGATCTATTTGTGCGCCTGCTTTTTTCTGAAAGCAAATGCCCTTTCCCATTACAATTTTTTCCCTGCCCTCTTTGTCGCAGACTACCGCCGCGTTGTTGTTAAGGATTTTGTAAATCTGCATGTACTGCCCTCCCGTCTGGATCTTTTTTAGTACAAAAAAACCTATATACACAAATAAATCCGAAAACAACGGTTTTCAAACATATCTCTGTATATAGGTCTAGCTTGCTGTCCGCAATCACTATCCTGTTCTGAAAAGAATCATAACATAGAGTATGTGGAAAGTCAATCTATATTTTATAAAAAATCTCCATTCTTTCCTCGTTTTGTTACTGTTCACACCTGCGGCGCTCACAGTAACGGAATTCAGCCCATTGGAAGTTTGCCTGCGGCAAAGGGCTGAATTCCCTCTTGGCTTAATATACGCTTTCTTACGGACTTTGCAGTGAATGCAAAGTCCTGATGTGAACAGTAACAAAACAGACGGCAATACGAACAAATATTCTGAATATATGTTTGCAATTTAACGAAAACTGTGTTAGAATAAAGTGAATAATATGCAGCATCTGCCGCTGCAAACGGTACGGGGAGGTTCGAAATGGCATACGGAAAGATCACAGCAAAACAAAGGGAAATTTTAGAATATATTAAAAACGAGATTTTAAATAAAGGATACCCGCCGGCAGTACGGGAAATCTGTGAAGCAGTCAAGCTCAAGTCCACTTCTTCCGTACATGCCCATCTGGAATCCCTGGAAAAAAACGGCTATATCCGCAGAGACCCGACGAAACCAAGGGCGATTGAAATTATGGATGAAAACTTTAACCTGACAAGGCGCGAAGTTGTTAATGTCCCGGTGATCGGCAGCGTCGCCGCCGGAGCGCCGATTCTTGCAGTCGAAAATATCGAAGCCTATTTTCCGCTTCCGGCAGACATGATGCCGAACCAGAACGCCTTTCTGCTGAATGTAAAAGGAGACAGCATGATTAAGGCAGGTATTTTTGAAGGCGATAAAGTGTTAGTGCAGCAGCAGCCAACCGCAGAAAACGGTGAAATTGTCGTTGCACTTGTCGACGATTCCGCGACAGTAAAACGCTTCTACAAAGAAGCCGGCCATATCCGCTTGCAGCCGGAGAATGATGCTTATGAACCGATTATTGTTACGGACTGTACGATTATGGGAAAAGTGTTTGGGGTGTTTCGTATTTTTTCTTAATACATACTTTAGAATATTAAAAAGCCTAAAGTATTCTGCTTACACTATGACAGTGCACAGTTGTGCCTCCTTTCGCTTCCGGCTGCCCGTCGGAAGCGAAAGGAGGCGCTTGACTGCACTCCATAAGCGCGAACTCAAAAATAACTATGAACATCAAATATAAAATGTAATCAGCAATTCAATAACGACCTTTTCAAAAATTTCATTGATAGCTTCTATTAATTTTCTTGCTTTAGAGGGAATACTTCCATAATTATGAAAAACTAAACATCTGACCGAATATAAACTATCTCCAACATCAGCTTTTTCTTTTTTAGACGATTCTTTTAATATTTCATTACAGACATCCATTAATTTTTCTTTTAGTGTTCCATTAATTTTCGAATATGTATTAAATAATTCTTTTACTCTGTATTTTTCGCCTGTTAGTTTTTGTAATTCATCTTTTAAATCAAATAAATTATTCGTATCCTCGCTTATCTTTTTGCTAAAGCTAGTAAATTCATACGAAAAGATATCACCAATCAACAATTCTACGATTTGGTATAACATATGAAATTTCGCAAGTGGTAAAAGATTTTCGAAATTCTTCGTATATTTATCCGTTTTCCTACATAAACATCTTTCTCCCCATCAACAGAATATGGTAAACATGAATAACCATG
>CAOKHR010000288.1 GCA_948468325.1 uncultured Lachnospiraceae bacterium
TACACTTTGCAAGACGTTCTTTACAAAATGGTTTTAAAAGCAGTCCAAACGGACTGATTTCATCAAATATTTCTTCTGCACGTCTGGGACATTCGGTCATAAATATGATTTTCAGTACAGGCATTTTCTTTTGCAGTATTTTGGCTATTTCCGTTCCGTCCATCTCTTTCATTTCCATATCTACAAAAAGCAAATCCGCAAATTTTAAAAATCCGTCTTCCATCTCATAAATAAGCTGTCTGGCAGAAACATATCCGCTTATCTGAAATTGTTTTGGATATAACTCTTCAATCGTTCTGCCAAGTTCTGAAACTGTTTTTTCATCGTGATCGCATATAATTATCTTTTTCATAAAACTCCATTTTTTCCTAATTGTGAAAATCCCCAATTTATGTTATGTTTATTTTAATTTAATAAGATATTATATCTCTTATATAGGAGAAAGTCAAGCATTTTTATCCTTTTTAGGAGAATTTTGTATACATTTTTTTTGAATTGGAGAAATTTATGGAACTTGATATGGCGATGATTGGAAACAGAATTAAAAAAAGACGGAAAGAACTCCATCTGACACAGATGGACATCAAAGAAAAAACCGGAATTTCTTCCGGCAATATGAGTGATATTGAGCGCGGCAACCGCCTTCCTGCCGCTGCAACCCTTGTTTTGCTCTCCGAAGCGCTTGCATGCTCCATTGACTATCTGCTGACCGGAAAAACTCCGAATCAGGAGATTACCGAACAGGATTTGAACTTTCTGGAGCTTTTGCACGATATATCAAAAGATGATCAGGAAGAGCTTCTTTTGATTGCAAAATTAAAACAGCAGAGGAAACAGCGCAGACAAAACGACTGATTTATTTGTTCTTCTGCCGCTGCAGCCAAAAAATACCCGCTCCCGCTGCGGCTGCCAGTGCCGCTGTAATGACGATCTGGTTTATGAAACCTGCATCCATAAATGCAAATATTTTTGTCTCTGCACGAAGCACAGAAGTCAGATTTGCCGCCATATGGGCTGCAGCCGCGCCAAAAAGATTTCCGGATACTTCCGTAAAATAAGCAAGCAGCAGTCCGAATACAGATGCATAGATAAACTGCACCAGATTCATATGAATCAAACCAAAAATAACGGCTGAAACGATAACGGCATACCGGACGCCCAGCCAGTCTTTTGCCCTTCCGTAAACAATGCCCCGATAAAGCAGTTCTTCCACAATTGGTATAATCACACAAAGCGCTGCAATTTCAAGCGCTAATTTTCCTGTATAAAAAGTCTCTTCCACCTGTGAATAAGATGATGAATAATCTGCAATATGTACCATGCCAAGCAGATTGTTCCACGCCATTGCAAAACATCCTCCCGCAAAAAACATAACTGCCGTATCTGTCATCTGCACTTTTTGCGGCTTTTCGCGCAATTTTTTATCCTGATGATAAAATGAATATAAAAAAGGAAGCGCCACAAGCGACGTAAGCATCTGCCGGAACAATTTAGAATCTAAAGTTTCCGGCAATATGAAATCCAGTACAAACAATGCAATTGTGGTCACTGCAAAATATATAAAAACCGGATAGATAAGATTCCAGATTTTTACGGATTTTGACTGTTGAAACATAAAACTTTCCTCCTATGATGTGAATGCATTTTTTACCTCGTTTAAATAATACAAAGAACCAAATGCGATAATCATAACGTTATTCTCTTCTTTTCCGGCCTCTTTACAGGCTTTCCGGACTGCATCATATACAGACTCTTTGGCAATTGCTTCTGTTCCCTGTCTTTTCCACTCTTCTGCAAGGATACATGCCGGAAGCGAGCGCTTATTGTCCGGCGTTACGGTATAAATCTTTTCAAATATATCTTTTAAAATCTCTGTCATTTCCCGATAAGGCTTGTCCGCCATAACTCCCATAATGCCGATGCGCCGGAAATCAGGAAAATGACCTAAAAGCGTTTTTTTTAACTCTTCTGCGGCAGCTGCATTATGTGCGCCGTCAATGTAAAAAAGAGGCTTTTTCGATAAACATTCGAATCTGCCTTTCCACTTTGCGCATTCCATTCCTTTGCAAATCTGCTCTTTTGTCACAGCATAACCCGCCTCTCCTAAAACCTTTAGCGTTTTTATGGCAAGCGAAGCGTTTTGGATCTGATAACTGCCTGTCATAGACAGCCGCAGTTCTCCCAGCGCCGGATAAAAAAAGCAGAGCCTGTCGTTTTTGATTCTGCTTTGCGAAATTTCCGGAGCAATATGATAAGCGGCATGACACGCCTCTGCTTTCTGCCGCAGGACTGACTCCGCTTCCCGTGATTGTCTGACTGTAACGACTGGGTGATTTTGTTTGATAATCCCTGATTTTACTTTTGCAATTTCTTCTATTGTATTGCCAAGAAAATCCGTATGATCCAGACGAATCGAAGTAATTACGCTGCACAGCGGATGCTCAATCAGATTTGTGGCGTCCGTCTCGCCGCCCATGCCTGTTTCCAGCAGTACAATATCACATTTTTTTCGAAAAAACCAGAGAAACGCTGCCGCTGTCTCAATTTCAAAAACCGTAGGATGTGAAAGCCCTTTTTCTGTCATTCTTTCACAGGCAGCCGCCACATCTTCCATACAGGATGCATATTCCTCTTTTTCAATCCACCGCCCGTTTATCTGATAAACCTCCCGCAAATCAAAGACTGCCGGAGAATTAAACTGTCCGGTACGATAACCTGCTTCCGCCAGAACCGATGCCAGAAAGCAGCAGACAGAACCTTTTCCGTTTGTTCCGGCAATATGTACAATACGCAATTCTTTCCAGACGTCTCCCAGTTCATGCATCAGCGCACGGATGCTGTCAAGTCCTAAAATACTTCCGTATTTTCTGGCATCTTCGTGAAACTGTACTGCTTTTGTATAATTCCCTAATCGCCCCAATAATCTTCTCCTTCTTCGGATATACTGCTAATTCCAAATAATATCTGTAAAAAATCCTGCTTTTCATTCAAAATACGGATAACTTTCACGGTGTCCACTTCAACCCTGTAAAAAATATAATTTGGCTTTACAACCAGATAATGATAATCCGTCGGATATTTTATCAGATCCTCCAAACTAGAACCTTCGCCTGGAAACAGTTCTAACTGTCTGGCAGTTGATATAATCTTTCTAGCACAGATCTTCGCCTTTTCTTCACCAAACTGCCTGGCTATATAAGTTTTTATTTCCTGCAAATCATTTAACGCTTTTGGTGCATAAATCAGCTTTGGCATATTATAAATCCAACGCAGTCTCTAATTCATCCGATGTTAACCAGCCTTTTT